>JANLXD010000160.1:0-2291 GCA_031364935.1 Candidatus Eiseniibacteriota bacterium | reverse complement strand
ACAACAACCAACTCAACGGCGTGCCCAACTACCAAAGCCTGGTGCGACCGCTGCTCGATCAACAGAACGCCATTCAGCGGCAGGGCAGCTCACTGCAGCGATTGCAACAGCAAGTCAACACGCAGGGGGGCGGTTCTGGAGCCGGACGTTCCACGGGCCACTCGACTTCCTTCATGTACTACTCGCACTTCTATCCGGCGCCGCGAGGCCGCTGAGGGTACGGTTGACCCGCGCCGGGGGAGTCCGTACGATGAATCGGTCGCTCGGCCCGTGTCCGTGAGTGCGGCGCGACCGGCGGGGTCCGCAGGGAGCGGCGCCCCATCTCGCTCGGGAGACCACTATGATCGAAGCCATCGCGGTGATTCTCGTCGTCATGTGGCTGCTCGGGATGTTGACGCACTACACGCTGGGCGGTCTCATCCACATCCTGTTGATTCTCGCGATCGTCGCCGTCGTTGTCCGGCTGATCTCGGGGCGGAGGCCGCTCTAGTCGAGCGCCGCCTCCCCGTTTCGCGTACACGAGCCTCCGGCGCTGCCGGGGGCTCGCTCATTTCCCCTCCGTTAGAGCCCCCGGGCGGGGATTGACAGCGCCCGTCCGGCACGGCTAAGCTGTTGCACTTCATACGCGTATCAGAACATGGCCGCAGGAGGAGTGCCTCGAGTGAAACGTCCCAGCCGAGTCGTCATCATGGGCGCCGGAGGGCGCGATTTTCACAACTTCAACACCTTCTTCAAGAACAGACCGGACTACCAGGTAGTCGCCTTCACGGCGTCGGCTCAAATTCCGGGGATCGACGACCGCCGCTACCCGCGGTCTCTCGCCGGAAAGCTCTATCCGAAGGGGATTCCGATCTACTCGGAGCTGGAGCTGCCGGACCTCGTGCGCGAGCACGACGTGGACGTGGTCGTCTTCGCCTACAGCGACGTCTCCCACGAGTACGTGATGCACAAGGCGTCGTGGGTGGCCAGCCTGGGCCCGGACTTCATGATCCTGGGGCCGCGGAGCACGATGCTCCAGAGCCGCGTCCCGGTCATCGCGGTGAACGCGGTCCGGACGGGATCGGGAAAGAGCCAGACCACCCGCAAGGTGTGCGAGGTGCTGAAGGGGATGGGGAAGCGGGTCGTCGCGATCCGGCACCCGATGCCCTACGGCGAGCTGAGCCGGCAGGGGGTGCAGCGCTTCGCCACGTACGCCGACCTCGAAAAGCACCACTGCACCATCGAGGAGCGCGAGGAGTACGAGCCGCACCTGGACCGGGGCACCATCGTGTACGCGGGGGTCGACTACGCCGAAATCCTGGCCGCGGCCGAGAAGGAAGCGGACGTGATCGTGTGGGACGGCGGGAACAACGACTTCGCATTCTTCCGCCCCGATCTCCAGATCGTGGTCGCCGACCCCCACCGTCCCGGACACGAGCGCCTCTACCACCCCGGCGAGATCAACACCCGGATCGCGCACGTGGTGGTGATCAACAAGATCGGCACCACCGACTACGCCAACGTCGAAGCCGTGCGTGCCTCGATCCAGCAGCTCAACCCGACCGCGGTCATCGTGGACGGCGCCTCCCCGATCTCGGTGGACCGACCGGAATTGATCCGCGATCGGCGCGCCCTGGTGATCGAGGACGGCCCGACCCTCACCCACGGCGAGATGAAATACGGCGCGGGCGTGATCGCGGCGAAGCGCCACGGCGCGCGCGAGATCGTGGATCCGCGCCCCTGGCTCGTGGGCGATATGCGGGACACGTTCCGCCAGTACCCGAACATCGGCGCGCTCCTCCCCGCGATGGGCTATTCCGACGAGCAGCTCCGGGACATGGAGCGGACCATCAACGCGTGCGAGTGCGACGTGGTCATCATCGCGACCCCCATCGACCTCCGGCGGCTCATCGACATCAAGCACCCCGCCGTGCGGGTCGGCTACGAGCTGGAGGAGATCGGGCGCCCGCAGCTGGAGGACGTGATCGGCGCGTTCTTCGCGCGCCGCTCAGGCAAGCCGGCGGCGGCGCGAGCGGCCGCGCGGCCCAAGGGGCGCGGACGCGTGGCCCGGGCGGCCCGGAAGCCGGCGCCGCAGGCGGTCAAGGCGACTCGAAAGCCGGTGCGGAAGCCTGCGGCCAAGCGGAAGCGCCGATGAACCTGCACGAATACCAGGGGAAGGAGCTCTTCCGCGCGGCGGGGATCCCGGTGCCGCCCGGAGAGACGGCCCGCACTGCCGAGGAGGCGGTCGCGATCGCCGACCAGCTGGGCTATCCCGTCGTGGTGAAGGCCCAAGTCCTGATCGGCGGCCGCGG
>JANLXD010000101.1:0-2152 GCA_031364935.1 Candidatus Eiseniibacteriota bacterium | reverse complement strand
TTAACACAGACCCCGCTGGGCCGGCGGAGGCACCCCCGCGCCCGCGCCGGGGTGCGCTCGCCGGCGCTGTGCCGTTTGCCGCTCGCGCGACTGACGGCCTTCATACGCCCGGGTCCGCCCGGGCGTTTTGCATCGCCGGCGTGCTGCTGGCCACCCTGGCGGCCCCGGGATGGAGCCAAGCCGCCGCGCCCTTCACCCCCGGCTCGCCCACGCTGGCCAGCAATCCCGACAGCGCTTTGGCCCACGCCCTCGCCGAGATCCGCGGCACGCCGCTCTCCCTGGCCGACGCGGTCCAGTCCGCCCTGAAAGGCTCCACCCAGGTGCTCACCGCGGCCGCGGAGATGCGCGCCGCCCGCGGCGCGGCGCGGCGGGAGCGGGGCGCCTTCGATCCCGAGCTTTTCGCCGACCTGAACCACGTGGACCAGGAGCAGCCCTCCAGCTCCGTTTTCACGGGGACGCAGCTCAAGGAGACCACCGCGAGCGGCGGCGCGCGCATCACCCTCCCCTTCGGAACTCGGGTCTCCGCGTCGCTCGACGCGGTGCGGACCGAGAACAACGCTCCCTTCACGCAGCTCCGGCCCCAGTACGCCGCCGCCGGCCGGCTCTCCCTGCGCCAGCCGCTCCTGCGCGGCTTCGGACCGGGGACCTGGGGCGAGCGGAGCGCGACCACCCGCGAGCGGGAGGCGGCCGAGGCGCGATACGGGGACGCCGTCGCCGCGGTGCAGGCGGACGTCGAGCGCCTTTACTGGGAGCTCTACGCCGCCGAGCGGGACCTGGCGGTGTCGCGCCTGATCAAGGACCAGGCGACCGCGCTCGTCAGTCAGGCGCAGTACCGTAACCGTGCCGGTCTGGTCGGTCCGGTCCAGGTGGCGACCGCCCAGGCGTTCTCCGCCGAGCAGGAGCAGGCGGTGCTGGATCGGGAGGAGTCGCTGGATCTGATCTCGGATCAGCTCGCCACTCTGATCGGGGTCCGCCCGGTGGGCGCTCCGGCGCGCTACCACCCGATCGACGAGCCTCCGGGAGATTTTCCCGTCGAGCCCGAAGAGGAGTTGGTGGACCGCGCGCTCCATAACAATTCCGAGCTTCGCGCGCGTGAGCGCGACGTGGCCGCGGCGCGGGCGCGCCACCTGCGAGCTCGCTGGAACGCCTATCCCGCGCTCGACGTCTTCGGGACTCTCGGCGGCACGGGCCTCTCGGGCACGCCGCGCGAGGTGATCTTCGGAGGCGACACGCTCCGGACGACCGTGAGCGGGGATCTTGGAGATGCGATCTCCCAGGCGCGCCGCCGGGAGTTCGCCTCGTGGAGCGCCGGAGCCTCGCTCACCGTGCCGATCGGATTCCGCGCGGGCGCGGGGGAGCGGCAGCGGCTCCAGGCCGAGGCCGACAGGGCGCAGTCGTTCCTGGTCTCGGGGCAGCGGGCGCTCGCGGATGATGTGCGCGCCCGGCACCGCGAGCTGATGAACGCAACGCAGCGGCTGGAGGCCGCGCGACGCGGCATCGCGGCTTCGGTCGAGCAGGTGCGGATCGGATTGATCGAATACAACAATGGGAGAACGACCGCGTTCGAGCTGTCGCGCCTCGCGGCCGATCTCGCCGCCGCGCAGCAGCGCTACTCGGGCGCCTTCGTCCGGGCGGCCCGCGCCGCGGCGCAGCTTCGCTATCTCACTTCCGGCGGCGCGCCGCCGGTCTCGAACAGGGAGAAAGGATCCGAATGACCGCACGTTCCGCATCGGCCGCCCGCCGCACCCTCGCGATCGTGGGCGCGCTTTTCGCGCTCGCCGGCACCGGGTGCCAGAGCGGACCCAAGGGCGGCGGCTTCCGGCCTCCCCCCATGCCGGTCGAGATCGCGCCCGTCTCCCAGGGCGACGTGACCGACCGGTTCGAGTCGGTCGGATCCGTGGAAGCGGGTGAGGCCATCCTCGTGGTCTCGGAAATCGACGGCGTGGTGGTGCGGCTCCCGTTCCAGGAAGGGCAGCCGGTCCGGGCCGGTGCGCTGCTCGCGCAGCTCGACGACGCGCAGCTCAAGGCCGAGGTCGAGCGCGCCGAGGCGCTGCGCGACCAGGCGCGGTCTCAGTACGACCGGGTCAAGTCGGTCGTGAGCCAGGGAGCCGGCGCGGCGCAGGATCTGGACGACGCGGCGGCGGCGCTCAAG
>JANLXD010000096.1:0-2081 GCA_031364935.1 Candidatus Eiseniibacteriota bacterium | reverse complement strand
CGCGACGATCGGGAGCACGGAAGCTCAGGCCGCCGCGGGCTCGTCGAAGCCGATCTGCACGGGGGCACCGACCGCCCGCTCCAGATCGGTCCGCGTGCGGTCGTCGAGGAAGATTTCGCGTTCCTTGAGGCAGTTGGGCGGCAGAAGAACGCGGTCGACGGGGCCGAGGCGCTTCAATGCCTCCTCGATGTCGGCGCCCACCAGGAGCCCGCTCACCGTGACCGTATCGCCGAAGTAGTCGTTTTCCACCACGCAGAGGGAGACGTCCACGCCGTCCGGCGGCCGCTGGTCCAGGAGCAGGCGGAGCGTCGGCGCCGCGCTCGTCCCGGTCACGACGGCGACGCGCTCGCGGGAGCCGTTTCGCGGCACGACGTCGGCCGCGCGCTTCCGCCATGCGTCGATCGTCTGCCGGAGCATCCCGATCCCGTTCTCGAGCTGCGAGAATCCCTCGTAGGCGCGCGCGGGCGGCACCTCGGCCCCGGCGAGCACGTACATCTCGTCGGCGGCGAAGACGAGCCGCGTCTTGTGCTCTTTCCGAAACGCCGCCTGGAACGCGTGCACCTGCTCGAGCGCGCGGACGGCGTCCTCGGCGGTAAACGTGCGCAAGTCAGGAAGTCGGCTCCGGTGCTTGGTGAGTCCGACGGGAACAACCGCGATCGTGGCCACGCTGGGAAAGCGTGCGGCCAGGTCGTTGAGGGACTTCGTCAGCACTTCGCCGTCGTTCATGCCCGGCACGATCACGAGCTGCGTGTGCAGCTCGATGCCGCCCGCGGCCAGCCGGTCGATGTCGGCCATGATCCGGCCCGACTTGGGGTTCTTCATCATGCGGACGCGCACGTCGGGGTCGGTGGCGTGCACCGAGACGTAGAGCGGCGAGAGCCGCTCGTCCAGGATGCGCTGGAACTCCGCCTCGCCCAGGTTGGTCAGCGTGATGAAGTTTCCGTGGACGAACGAGAAGACGTAGTCGTCGTCCTTGATCAGAAGCTCGCGCCGCACCCCCTTGGGGTGCTGGTAGACGAAGCAGAAGACGCAGTTGTTGTGGCAGCGCTTGGGCTGGCGCGCCTCGAACTCGGCCCCGAAGGGGACGCCGTACTCGCGCTCCCCTTCCACCTCGCGCACCAAGCCGTCGGCCGACTGGATGCGCAAACGGAGCCGCTCCTCGGAGATCTGGGTTCCGAAGTCGATCTCGTCCTGGAGCGGAACGCCGTTGATCTCGAGGATCCGCTCCCGCGGGGCCAGGCCCAGGCGCTCGGCCAGGCCGCCCGGCTCGACGCGGGAAATAGTGAACGGATCGCTGAGACCGATCATGAACGGCTCTCCCGGTAGGCGCACAAGTAATTAGACTTCATGGCATTAATGCTCATAGCTCAACTGTTTCACGAAGTGTGCGCCGGGCGGGCGAAAAAACCTGGAGCGGGCAGCGGGATTTGAACCCGCGACCTTCAGCTTGGGAAGCTGACACTCTACCACTGAGTTATGCCCGCTCCCAAAGTCGTGATGACCCGGAGAGGGTACGGGGTTCCGCACGGCGGGTCAAGGCGCATCTCCAGTAGCGACCGGATCATGGCCGCCTCCCGCCGAGTCCCTCTCGATCGCCAGCGCCACATCGGGAAACTGGTTCGGGGACTGCAAATCGAACCAATGGACGTCCGCGACCCGCCGAAACCACGTCTCCTGCCGCTTCGCGAGCTGGCGGGTGCGGAGGGCGATGATGCCCACCGCCTCGTCCAGCGTTCCCTCCCCGCGTAGATGGTGTAGCAACTCCCGGTAGCCCAGCGTGTGGAGGCCGGGCGAATCGGGCGGAAGATCGGTCCGGAGGAGCGCCCGAGCTTCCTCCAGAAATCCGTCCCGAAGCTGCTGGGCGATCCGGTCGCGAATCCGGACCGCGAGCGCGTCGCGGCTCCACCGGATGCCGTAGCGCCTCGCGGGAGTCGGCTCGTTCCGCCGCATCCGGCGAAGCGCGCTGATCGGGGTGCCGGTGAGCTGGTAGACCTCGAGCGCCCGGATCACCCGCACCGAGTCCCCCGACGAGATGCGAGCGAGCGCCTCCGGATCCACGCGACCGAGCTCGACGCGGAGCG
>JANLXD010000093.1:0-4718 GCA_031364935.1 Candidatus Eiseniibacteriota bacterium | reverse complement strand
GTTCTCGCCCGACACCGCCGCGGCGCGAAAGCTCCGTAGCCAGGGATTCACGACGATCGTGGCCGCTCCGCCCCCGGGGATCATCAAGGGGATGAGCGCCGTGGTGTCGCTGGGCTCCGGCGATCCCTCCGATCTCGTCCTCCAGCGGGGCACAGCGCTCCACGTGGGTTTGAAGCCGCCGGCTCCCGAGGAGGGAGGCGGGTACCCCGACTCTCCGATGGGCGCCTACACGCTCGTGCGGCAAGCCTTGCTGGACGCCGACTGGTACGCGGCGGCGCAGGCGGAGTGGGAAAAGCACCCCGACCTGCCGCGCCCCGAGACCAACGACGCGCTCGCGGCTTTATCCGATCCCGCCACCATGCGGCGGCCGCTGGTGATCGACGCGCCCGACGAGCTCTACGCGCTCCGGGCGGACCGGCTCGCGCGCGAATTCGGCCGCTCCGCCATCCTGCGCGGGAGCGGCCGCGAGTATCGCCGGCTCGACGCGATCCGCGCGACGGGCCGCGCGGTGATCCTGCCGCTCGACTTTCCGGGCGCGCCGCCGGTCACGAACCCGGACGAGGCGGTCAACGTCTCGCTGGAGGAGCTGATGCACTGGGATCTCGCGCCCGAGAACCCGGCGCGGCTGGCCCGGGCCGGTGTGCCGATCGCGTTCACGGCCGAGGGACTGCCCGACAGCATCACCTTCCTCGAGTCGGTCCGAAAGGCCGTGCGTCGGGGCCTGGACAAAGACGCCGCGCTCCGGGCGCTGACGGTCACGCCCGCGGCCATGTTCGGCCTGGAGGAGCGGCTTGGCACTCTGGACCCCGGGCGCGCCGCGAACCTCGTCGTCGCGGACGGCGACATTTTCGCACGGAAGACCAAGGTGCGGGAGGTCTGGATCGACGGGCGCCGCTTCGATGTCATTCCGCCGATATCGACCGACCCGCGCGGCGCGTGGAGCGTCCAGATCGACGCGGGATCCGGCTCGGGCCCCGGTCAGAAAGACGCGATCCCGGTGCGCTCGGGACTGCTCACCGTCGAGGGGGAGCCGGGCGCCCTCAGCGGCTCGATCTCCCTGGGCCGCGGCGCGAAGCTGAAAACACCGGAGATGCTGGAAGCACGGCTCTCGTTCACCTTCCCGTCGGATTCCCTTGGAGCGAAGGGCGTGACCCGGATGAGCGGCACGGTCTCGGAATCCGACATCGTGGGAGCGGGAGTGTGGCCCGGTGGATCCGAGTTCACCTGGAGCGCGCGGCGCGCGAGAGCCTATGCCGCCCCTCCCGACACGGCGCGCGCGGATTCCCTGATCACCGCGTCGTTCCCCGTAACGTATCCGCTCGGCGAGTTCGGCCGCACGGCGCCTCCGTCGCAGCCCGTCGCGATCCTCTTCCGCGACGCGACCGTGTGGACCGCCGGCCCGGCCGGAGTCATCGAGCACGGCTCCGTTCTGGTGCAGCGCGGGCGTGTCGCCGCGGTGGGACGCGGCCTCAAGACTCCGGGCGGCACGAAGGTGGTGGAGTGCGCCGGCCGCCACCTGACGCCCGGCATCATCGACTGCCACTCGCACACGGCGTCGGACGGCGGGATCAACGAGTCTGGCCAGACCGTCACGGCCGAAGTTCGGATCGGAGATTTCATCGATCCCAACGACATGGATGTCTACCGCGAGCTCGCGGGCGGGGTGACCGCCGTGCACGTGCTGCACGGATCGGCGAATGTGATCGGCGGACAGAACCAGCTGATCAAGATGAGGTGGGGCGCGGACCCGGAGGCGATGAAGTTCGCAGGCGCGCCGCCGACGATCAAGTTCGCCCTGGGGGAGAACGTCAAGCAGAGCAACTGGGGGGACAAGTACACGACGCGATATCCCCAGACGCGCATGGGCGTGGAGCAGCTTCTTCGCGACGAGTTCGCGGCCGCCCGGGACTATCAGGCGGCCTGGCGCGAGTGGAGAAGCGCGAAGAAGGGGATCCGCCCGCGCCGCGACCTCGAGCTGGAGGCGATCGCCGAAGTACTGGATGGGACTCGCCGGATCCACTGCCACTCCTACCGGCAGGACGAGATTCTCATGATCATGCGGGTCTGCGACGACTTCGGCGTCCGGAACGTCACCTTCCAGCACGTGCTCGAGGGGTACAAGGTGGCGGACGAGATGGCGCGACGGGGTGACGGGGGGTCCACGTTCTCGGACTGGTGGGCCTACAAGATGGAGGTGTACGACGCGATCCCGTACAACGGCGTCCTGATGCAGGACGCGGGCGTGGTCGTCTCGTTCAACTCCGATTCCAACGAGCTGGCGCGGCGGCTGAACGCGGAGGCGGGGAAGGCGCGGAAGTACGGAGCCATGTCGGATGCCGACGCCCTGAAGCTCGTGACCCTGAATCCGGCGCGGCAGCTCGGCGTGGCGGACAAGGTCGGGTCGATCGAAGTGGGGAAGGACGCGGACCTGGCGCTCTGGAGCGGGCCGCCGCTCTCCACGTACAGCCGCTGCGAGGAGACGTGGATCGAGGGCCGGAAGTACTTCGACCGGGACGAGGACCGCGCAGAGCGCGAGCGGGAGAAGAGCATGCGCGCCGTCCTCATCCAGAAGGCGCTGCGAGGGGCGAATTGAGGCGGCTCGCGTGGGTGTGCGTGCTGCTCGGAGTGGCCGCGGGCCGACTCGACGCGGCGGTTCCGACGCCGGCGGCGCGCCAGGAGCATCCCATCGCCCTGGTCGGAGGCCGGGTCCACACGGTGAGCGGCGCCGTCCTGCCCTCGGGCACCGTCCTGTTCGATCAAGGGAGGATCACGGCGGTGGGCCTATCGCCCGCGATCCCCGCCGGGACCGAGCGCATCGACGTCTCCGGAAAGGATGTCTATCCCAGCCTCTTCGATCCCTTCTCGCGCATCGGCCTGACCGAGATCGACCAGGTGCGCTCCACGCTGGACCTCCAGGAAGTGGGAAACATCGCCCCGAACGTGCGCGCTCAGGTCGCCGTGAACCCTGAGAGCGAGCTGATCCCCGTAACGCGGTCCGGCGGCGTCCTTCTGGCGCTCACCGCGCCGCAGGCCGGATTGATCGGCGGCACCTCGGCTGTCCTCATGCTGGACGGCTGGACGTGGGGGGAGATGACGCTGGCGGCACCGGTCGCGTTGCACGTGACCTGGCCCACGATGACCCTGGACCACGCCCCCTCGCTTCCCGACTCGGTGAAGCAGAAGCAGCAGCAGGCCCGCACCAAAGCGCTCCGGGATCTGAAGGAGGCCTTCGACGAGGCGCGGGCGTACAGGACCGCGCGTCGCTCGGGCCGGCGGCTGGCGCCAAAGCACCAGAACGATCAGCGCTGGGAGGCGATGATCCCCGTACTCGAGGGGAAGCTGCCCGTGATCGTGGAGGCCGACGAGATCCAGCAGATCCAGGCCGCGATCGGATTCGCCGCCGAGGAGAAGGTGCGCCTGATCCTTCTGGGCGGCTACGACGCGCCGAGGTGCGCGGCGCTCTTGAAGCGGTACGACGTGCCGGTGATCGTCTCCGACATCCACCGGCTCCCGCTGCGCCGGGGCGACGCCTATGACGATCCGTTCACGCTTCCCGAGCGGCTCCGCCAGGAGGGGATCCGCTTCTGCATCGCGAACGGCGGGGGCGCATGGAACGAGCGAAATCTCCCGTACGACGCGGCGACGGCCGTGGCCTACGGGCTTCCGGCGGACGAGGGGCTCAAAGCCGTCACCCTCTATCCCGCCCAGATCCTCGGCGTGGCCGACCGCGTCGGCTCGATCGACGTGGGCAAGGACGCCACGCTGATCGTGACCGACGGAGATCCGCTCGACACGAGCTCACACGTCGAGCGGGCGTTCATCCGAGGCCGCCAGATCGATCTGAACGACCGCCAGAAGACGCTCTACGAGAAATACCGGGAGAAATATCGGCGGGAGAAGAGCGCCCAGAACCGCTGAGCGACCGCCGGAGTCGCCCGGCGCCGCTAGTCTTTCAGAATGAACGTGATCTTCATGTTCACGCGGTACTCCGACACCTTCCCGTTCGCGATCTTGATCTTCTGCTCCTGAATCCACGCGCCTTTCACGTTCTGCAGCGTCTTGTTGGCGCGCTCGATTCCGACTCGGACGGCGTCCTCGAAACTCTGGGTGGACGATGCGGTGATCTCCGTTACCCTCGCAACCGACATGGCGTCTCTCCTTTCGTGAATTGAAGGCCAGCGCTGGATCGTACTCCGACCACCGGCCTTCGTGAAGTCCTGTTCCCCAAGCGGGGACTGTCGGCGACCGAGCTTCTGCTCGCCGCCAACCTGACCGTCGCCGCTGTGCTCTTTGCCGCGTGGGGCGCGGACTATGTCACGAATCTGCGCCTCTTGTCCGGGGAATGGTGGCACGCCGTCCGGGAGCGTCACGCCTACGGATGGATGGTCCCCACGATCTTCCTGCACGCGAGCCCCGGGCACCTGGCCGCCAACATGACGTCGCTTCTCGCGGCCGCGGGCGCCGTGGAATTCCTGACGGGGAGCCGGTGGACGCTGGCGGTCTACCTGCTCACGGGACTCGCGGCTTCCTGGCTCTCCTATGTGGGCCACGGCGCGCCCCCGCTGAGCGTCGGAGCCTCCGGGGCGATCTTCGGACTCCTGGGCTGCACGGTCGCTTTCATCATACGCCGCCGGCCCAAGTTCAACTTCGCACAGCGCGGGAAGGTCTGGCGCGGGTACGTGCCGCATTTAAACCAGCGCTTACAGCCCGCGCTCGCG
>JANLXD010000079.1:0-5859 GCA_031364935.1 Candidatus Eiseniibacteriota bacterium | reverse complement strand
CGAGGAGAGCGTAGGTGCGGGTGGAGCCCTGCGTCGACGGGGTGGAACGCTGCGTCAAGCCGGTGGAACCGCGCGCGCCCCGCCGGGTGTAGTTCCCGGAGCCGGCTCGCCCGCGACGGGCGGATCGCCCGCGGGCGCCGTCCGGACGGTGGAGCGGCTCTTCAAGATTCGGAGCATGACCAGAGAGGTCACGATCAGACCCGCGCTCAAGAGCTGGTTCATGTTGAAGGAGAGGCTGCCGAACCGCCCGAGGAACGAGGTCTCGTCGTAGTAGCGCGTGAAATCGATGACGAATCGAAGCGCGGCGTCCAGCGCAATGTAGGTCCAGAAAAGCCAGCCGTCGTAGCGGCGCTTCCGGTCGAAGGCGAGAAGGAGAATAAAGAGCGCGAATCCGGCGAGCGACATGTAGAGCTGCGAGGGGTGGAGGTGGTCCCCCGGAAACACCGCGCTCGAGTACGACTCCGGCGGAAACTTGATCCCCCAGGGAAGCTTGGTCGGAAGCCCGTAGCAGCATCCGTTCAGGAAGCACCCCAGACGACCGATCCCGATCCCCAGCGCCATTGCCGGCGCCGCGGCGTCCCCGACCCGCCACACCGAGACCTTCGCGCGGCGCACGTACAGGATGCCGCCGAGGATGGCGAGGAGGTAGCCGCCGTAGAGAATCAGGCCGCCTTCCCAGAGCCGGAAGACGCCGATCGGGTCGCCCTTGTACTCGTCCCAGTGGGTCAGCACGAAGAGGAGCCGCCCGCCCACGATGGCGAGGATGAGCAGCCACAGCGAGAGCGTGCTCAGGCGGTCCTCGGGCAGGCCGCGCGCGCCGCCCCCCGCACGCAACAACACCATAGACGCGAGGAACGCGATGGCCAGGAGGAGGCCGTAGCTGTGGATCGCGAACGTCCCGAGCTTCACCAGCGTCGGATGCACGGGCCGCTCAGTACTCGCGCCAGCGCATGGCGATGTTCTGGATGAGGCCCACCTGCAGGAAGCTGGTCAGAAGCGAGGTGCCCCCGTAGGAGAGGAGCGGCAGCGGCAGCCCCGTCACCGGGGCGAGACCCACCGTCATGCAGATGTTCACGAGCACATGATACAGAAAGATCGACGTCAATCCAACCGCGAGCAGTCCCGCGAAGCGGTTCCGCGCGTGGTGCGCGATTCGGATGCCGCGATAAATGAGGACAAAATAGAGAACCGTCACGATGGCCGCCCCGAAGAAGCCCGTCTCCTCCCCCACGACCGAGAAGATGAAGTCGGTGTGCTGCTCGGGAAGGAACGCGAGCGCCTTCTGGCTGCCGTGGAGGAATCCCTTCCCCAGCGCCTGCCCGGAGCCGATCGCGATCTTGGACTGGATGATCTGATAGCCCGCGCCGTAGGGATCGGCGGCCGGATCCAGGAACGTGGCGACGCGCTGGCGCTGATAGGGCTTGAGATGGTTCCAGACCTGGGGCGTCACGATGCCCACGACCAGGTTGATGGCGACCACGAACAGGATGGGCGCGAGCCGGAGCCGCGAGCGGTAGAGCACCGCCGACAGGATGGCGGCGAAGAGGATCCAGGCGGGAAGGAAGAAGGAGGCCGCCACGTTGATCACCGGGCTCAGGAGCAGGAAGAGATAGAACAGTGGAAGCCCCGCCCAGTAGAGCATCGTGAAGAGGATCGTGAGGAATGTGATCGAAGTCCCCAGGTCGGGCTGCTTCAGCACGAGGAGGAACGGGATCCCGGCCGCGAGGAGCGGCTTGACCAGCGAACGCAGCTGGGTCAGGTCGAGCCGCCGCTCCGAGAGGAAATTCGCGAGCAGAACCACCGTGGCGACCTTCGCGAGCTCGGACGGCTGGAACTTGAGCGGCCCCCACCCCAGCCAGCGTTGCGCGCCCAGGCCGACGTGTCCGATGAAGAGCGTCAGGACAAGGAGCCCGAGTCCCATCACGTAGAGCAGCCAGGCGCTCTTCCCCATGTAGATCCGATAGGGCACCGCGGCCGCCAAGGCCCCGCCCGCCAGCGCGATCGCGAGCCAGATGAGTTGCTTCAGATAGAGCCCGTGCTCGGCCGCGGCCGACGTCATCGAGGTGGCGCTGAAGACGAAGGCGATGCCGATGAGGGCGAGGAGCACGGTCACCAGGAGAAGCGGCCGGTCCACGTCCCCCGTGCCCCGGACCATCGGCATCAGCGGCTCGCCACCGCGCGGAGGGTGTCCGCGACGGGATGGAAAAAGGCCTGCATCACCTTCTGCGCGATCGGCGCCGCGGCCGTGCTCCCGTGGCCCGCGTTCTCGACCATGACCGCGATCGCGATCCGAGGGTTATCGACGGGGGCGAAGCAGATGAAGAGCGCGTGGTCGTTCCCGTGCGGGTTCTGGGCGGTGCCGGTCTTTCCCGCCACGCGGACGCCCTCGACCTTGGCCCCGTAGCCCGTCCCGTGCTCATCGGCCACCACCGCCTCCATGGCGGCGCGCACGCTCGCCACCGAGGCCGCCGCCAGATCGATCCGGGTGCCGACCGAATCCTGCGACGGAACCAGGCCGGCCACGAGGCTGCCATCCTCGTCGATCTCGCGGATCACGTGGGGGCGGACCATCGTGCCGCCGTTCGCGATCAGGGCCGTGAGCTGCGCCAGCTTGATCGGCGTGAGCGAGGTCTCCCCCTGGCCGATGGCCAGGTTCAGCACGAGGCCCCGGCTCCACTGCCCCGCGCCATAGCGCTTGTCGTACCACGCGCCGTCCGGGAAGAGACCGCGCCTCTCCTGAGGCAGGTCGATCCCCGACCGGTCGGAAACGTGAAGGCGTTTCATGAAGTCCGCCAGCCTGTCCAGACCCAGCCGGACGCCGAGCTGGTAGAAGTAGACATCGCACGAGCGGGCCAGCGCGTCGCGGAGCGCGAGCGTGCCGTGTCCGTCCGGGTTCCAGCAGCGGAACGACCGCCGCCCGAACTGGAACGCGCCGTCGCATGTCTCGCGGAACGTGGTGCCGGGCTGGATCGCCCCCGTCATCAGGCCCGCCAGCGCGACGAACGGCTTCAAGGTCGAGCCCGGAGGATAGGCGGCCTGGATGGCACGGTTGAAGAGCGGGAAGTTCCCCCCTTCGCTGAGCAGGGCCCAGCGCTCCTGGCTGATGCCGGTGGAGAACTCATTCGGGTCGTAATTGGGCTTGGACGCCAGCGCGAGCACCTCGCCGGTGCGCGGGTCGATCGCGACGGCCGCGCCGCGCGCGCCGGGCGCGAAGGCCTCCTCGGCCGCGCGCTGGAGGTTGGCGTCGATCGTGAGCGTGAGAGCGGCGCCCTGCTTGGGCTGGATCGGGTGCTTCTCGCCGAGGAGCGCCGCCTTCCGCCCCATGGCGTTCACCTCCACGAAGCGCTTCCCCGCCTCGCCGCGCAGGTAGCGCTCGTACTGGCGCTCGACTCCCATCTTCCCGATCAGGTCGCCGCGGAGATAGTCCGCGCGCTCGGGATTCTCCAGCTCCTTGTCCGAGACTTCCCCCACGTAACCGAGGAGGTGCGACGCCATCTGCCCCAGCGGGTATCGCCGCAGCGGCTCGAACTCGACGTCCACGCCCGGCAGCTCCGATTCGTGCTCCGCCACGTAGGCCACCGTGGTCCGGTCCACGTTTCGCTTGAGCCGGACCGGCAGGAACGACTGCTTGCCGTCGCGCCGCACCTTGTCGCGGAGATAACCCGGGTCCACGCCCAGGATGACGCCCAGGCGCGCGACCGTGGAATCGAGCCGCGCCGGCGTGTCGGCGAAGATCTTGTCGTAGGGGTCGAGGGTGACCGTGAAGGAGGGGACGTTGTCGGCGATCAGGAGACCGTTCCGGTCGCGAATGTCGCCGCGCGGTGCCGCGATCACCTCCACCCGGATCCGGTTCTCCTCCGACAGCTCGCGGTACTTCCCTCCCTGCAGCACCTGCATGGTGAAGAGCCGGAGAATCACCAGGGAGAAGGCGACGCCCACGACGGCCGTGAGGTTCCGCTGCCGGTAGCGGGAGCCGCTCAGCGATTCGGTATCGAACGGCACGGATCAGGCCTCGTCCGCGAGGAGCGCGTGCTTCCAGAAGAACTCGACCAGTCCCAGGATGACCAGGACGACGAGCGCCGTGTAGAGCGCGGAGGGGACGGCGATGGTCGCCATCTGCTTCACGAAGAGCCACGGATCGCCCAGCGAGGAGGCCGCGAAGTAAACGACGTCGTGCGCCAGCATGGCGAAGAGGAAGAAGGCGAAGCGGACGCCCACGTTCGCGCGGTGGACGCGGAAGCCCGCCTTGGCCACGGCAAATCCCACGATCGTCTTGGAGAGCGCGTTCAGCCCCAGCGGTCCCGGCGCGTCCAGGTCCTGAATCAGTCCGACCAGGAACCCGCCGAGCGTGCCAACCACGGGGCCGCGCATCCACCCGAGATACACCACGAAGGCGACAAGGAGGTCGGGACGGATCCCGGCGATCTCGAAGCGGTAGAGAAACGCGGCCTGCAGCACCATGGCGACCACGAGGACGGCCGCGTCGCGGATCCCCTTCATCGGGAGGCGCTCCCGACGCGCGGATCGGCGGGGGCCGCGGGAGCCGTACCCGGGGCGCCGGGGGCGGCGGGCTGGATCCGGGTGCTGTCGGGCGCGTCCATCGGGTAGAAGTCGCCCGGCAGGGCCGAGCCGCGCGCGGAGGGCGTGTAGACCAGCACCTCTTCCAGCGCGCGGAAGTCCACCGCCGGCTTCACCACGATCTCCTTGGTCAGGCCGTTCGGCTCGAGCGCGACCCGCTGCACCGTGCCGATCCGGACGCCCGCGGGGAAGATCCCGCCGAGGCCCGAGGTCACCACGCGGTCCCCCGCCTTCACGTCCTCCTGGGATGAGACGTAAAGAAGGTCGAGCATGGGGCGGTCGCCGTATTCCCAGCGAACCACGCCGTCCACCCGCGAGCGCTCGATGCGCGCGGCCACCGCGCAATCGCGGTGGAGGAGCGTCAGGACACGGGCGGAGTGCCGGGAGGTCCGCTCCACCCGGCCGACCAGTCCGTCGGGCGTCAGGATGGCGCGGTTGGGTGTGATCCCCTCCGCGGCCCCCTTGTCGAGGGCCAGGCTGCCGCCGAGCCGGTCGAGGCTTCGCCCCACGACGTTCGCCGCGACCAGCTCGTAGGAGCGGCGCTCGGTCAGCTGGAGCAGACGGCGGAGGCGCTCGTTCTCGGCCCGCTCGGCGTGCGCCTCATCCACCTCGATCGTGAGACGGGTAAGGCGATCGCGAAGCTTCTGGTTGTCCCAGTAGACCGCGACGCCGCGGTCGATCCATCCGACCACGAGCTCCGCCGGGGCGAGGAGGGTGTGCTGGAGGAACCACGCGGCCCGCGCCTGGGAGCGCGGCCCCAACAGCATCAGCGTGAGCGAGGCGGCGCAGGCGAGGACGAAGATCGTCCAGTCGGTACGGCGCGCGAATAGATACCGCAACATCGGGACTTACGCCCGATGCTCAGTCACGCACCACCGACATGAGCACCTTCTCGTATTGGGAGGGGTCGTCCAGGATTTTTCCGGTGCCCAGCACCACGCAGGAGAGCGGATCTTCCGCGACCGTGATCGGAAGATTGGTGGCCTCGCGCAGCAGCATGTCGATGCCGCGAAGCAACGAGCCGCCGCCCGTCATGACGATTCCCCGGTCCACGATGTCCGACGCGAGCTCGGGGGGCGTCTTCTCCAGCGATTGCATCAGGGCGTCCACGATCTGCTGGAGCGGCTCGCTGAGCGCTTCGCGCACCTCGACCGACGAGATCTTCATCGTCTTCGGGATGCCCGCCACCAGATCGCGTCCCTTGATTTCCATCTCCTCCTCCTGCTCGAGGCGGAAGGCGGAGCCGATCTTGATCTTGATCTGCTCGGCCGTCTGCTCGCC
>JANLXD010000409.1:0-14915 GCA_031364935.1 Candidatus Eiseniibacteriota bacterium | reverse complement strand
CCCGCGCGAGCTGCGATTCCACCATCGACACCGGGAAGGCGTCATGACCGGCGGCCACGGGCGTGTGCGTGGTGAAGATCGACGCCGCGCGCACATCCGCCACCGCCTCCTCGAAGCTTCGCCCCGCCGCAATCGCCTCGCGCGCCCGCTCCATCATCATGAACGCGGTGTGTCCCTCGTTCGCGTGCCAGACGGCCGGGTTCTTCCCCAGCGCGCGCAGGACCCGCACGCCTCCCACGCCCAGGACGATTTCTTGCAGGAGGCGGACATTGTGATCGCCGCCGTAGAGCCGTGCCGTCAGCTCGCGGTCCCAAGGGGCGTTCTGGTCCAGGTCGGTGTCGAGGAGGTAGAGCTCGGTCCGCCCCGTGCGCACGAGCCACGCTTCGACGTGGACGATGCGGTCGGGGAGCGACAGCGGAACCGTGACGGGCTTGCCGTCTGCCGCGAGCACGCGCTCGACCGGAACCTTCTCCCGGTCGATCTGCTCGTAGATCTCCTCCTGACGTCCCTCGGCGTTCACGCGCTGGCGGAAGTAGCCCTGCGGATACATGAAGCCGATCCCGACCATCGGGATGCCGAGGTCGCTCGCCTCCTTCGCGATGTCGCCCGCGAGCACGCCGAGGCCGCCCGCGTAGAAGGGGAGCGAGTTGTGGACGCCGTACTCCGCGGAGAAGAACCCGACCATCTTCTCGCTCAGCTCGGGATGATGCTGCGAGCACCAGGAGGGGCGGCCGGCTAGCGCCTGGTCCAGCGCCGCGATCACCTGGTCGTAGAGACGCAGCGTGTCGGGATCGGCGGCGACCTGGGCGAGCCGTTCGGGAGCGATCTCGTGGAGCAGGCGGATCGGGTTGTGCCGCACTTCGCGCCAGAGGGGCGCGTCGATTTTCCGGAATAGCTCACGCGCCTCCGGGTTCCAGCTCCACCAGAGGTTCTGGGCCAGCTCGGAAAGGCGATTGAGTCGCGGGGGCATCTCCGGCAGGGGCGTCACGCGGTCCGGCGGCTCCGTTGTGGGGAACATTCTCGATGGCTTCTCGTCACGGTGGAGTACCCCTTGTAGACTATCGCGATGCGCGCGTCGACGGTTTTCCAGCGTGGTGCGGCGGCCCGTTGACGCGCGCCGCAGGATTGATCCTCCATCCCACGTCGCTCCCGGGTCCCGGACCTATCGGCGATCTCGGCCCCGAGGCCAACCGCTTTCTCGACTGGGCAGCGGCAGCCGGCCAGACCATCTGGCAGGTACTGCCGCTGGGCCCCACCGGCCCCGGGAACTCGCCCTATTCCGGCATTTCCATGCGGGCCGGAAATCCGCTGCTCATTCACGCGGCGCCCGGGCAAGGGCCTCATGAGTATGCCACTGACGGCGGGGTCAGTGAGAGTGCGGCGGTGGGAGTGGTCGGCCGGGTCGACTATGTAGCGGCCAGGCGGGAGAAGGAGGTACAGCTCCGCGCCTGGTGGGCGCGGTTTCCCGAAAGCGCGGCGATGCTGGCGGGGTACGAAGCGTTTCGCCACGACCCGCGCCAGGCGGAGTGGCTGGAGGACTGGGCGCTCTTCGCGGCGCTTCGGCGGGCGCGTCACGGAGCACCCTGGACCGAATGGGAGCCGCCGCTCCGGCGCCGCGAGCCCGCGGCGCTCGAGCGGGCGCGTTCTGCGCTGCGCGACGAGATCGACTACCAGACCTACGTTCAGTTTCTTTTTGGTTCCCAGTGGGGTCGCGTGCGCGAGGTGGCGCGCGAGCGGGGGATCGCGGTGTTGGGCGACCTCCCGTTTTATCCGGCGCTCGACAGCGTGGACGTCTGGGTCGCGCCGGAGCTATTCCGGCTGGATCCGGACGGGCACCCGTTGGAGGTCGCCGGCGTGCCGCCCGATTACTTCAGCGCGAACGGTCAGCTCTGGGGAAATCCGCTCTATCGGTGGGACCGGATGGAGGCGGACGGGTTCGCGTGGTGGATCCGGCGGATCCGGGCCGAGCTCGAGCGGGTCGACCTGCTACGCATCGACCACTTCCGCGGGTTCGCTTCCTTCTGGGCGGTGCCTGCCGGCTCTACGACCGCGGCGCCGGGACATTGGGAGCCGGGCCCAGGGATGAAACTGTTCCGCGCGCTGCGCGCCGCCCTCGGCGAGCTGCCGTTGATCGCGGAGGACTTGGGAATCGTAGGAGAGGACGTGCACGCGCTGCTGCGCGAGACCGGATTTCCGGGGATGCGCGTCCTGCAGTTCGGCTTCGATTCCCCCGACAGCCACCACGCCCCGCAGCGCATCCCCGCCAATGGCGTCGCCTACACCGGCACGCACGACAACGACACCACACATGGATGGTTCGAGAAGCTGCATGGCGAGGAGCGCTGGCGCGTGCTGGAGGCCGTAGGCGGAGACGATTGGACCGACCCCGCCGACGTTGTCTGGGGGCTGATCCGGTTACTCTACGAATCCGCGGCTGAGCGCGTCGTCGTGCCCGTGCAGGACGTGCTTAGGTTGGGGAGTGAAGCGCGGATGAACACGCCGTCCGTGCCGGAGGGGAACTGGGAGTTTCGACTGGGGGATGGCGCGCTAACGCCGGAGCTGGCGGAGCGGCTTGTCTCCATAGCGCAGGCACGAGAGCGGACGAGCCCAGCTATAAATGGCTGATTCGGGATTCAGAGGCGACCCACTTGCGCCGATATGGTAAAAGTGCCATACTATGCGCGAGAGAAAGCCGCTTTTCTGGGTCGGATCATCGCTCGATGACCTCAAGGGTTTCCCGGACGATGTAAAGCGTGTCATTGGCTTCGCCCTCCACGTCGCCCAAGCCGGAAGCAAGCATGCGGATGCCAAGCCGTTGAAGGGATTTGGGGGTGCCGGTGTTCTGGAAGTCGTAGAGGAGCATGACGGAGATACTTTCCGCGGCGTTTATACAGTCCGGTTCGCAGGGGCAGTATACATGCTCCACGCGTTCAAGAAGAAGTCCAGGCGAGGAATAAGGACACCCACGAACGAGATCGAGCTCGTAAGGGAACGGCTCAGACGATCAGAGGAACACTATGCGAACTGGAGCAAAGACAAAGAGTAGAAACCGTACCCGGCGGGTAACGGTCGTGCGAGAGGGGTCGGGCAATGTATTCGAAGATCTGGGGGTGCCTGACAGCGGAGAAGCTCTTGCGAAGGCCGAGCTCGCAACTCAAATTGCATCGGAAATCGCTGACCGAAAGCTAACGCAAACCCGGGCGGCCGCACTCTTGAGCGTAAACCAAGCGGATGTGTCCGATCTAGTGCGAGGAAAATTGAAGGGCTTCTCGACGGACCGCCTATTGCGCTTCCTGAATGTCCTCGGGCGGGACGTCGAAATCGTCGTCCGCGTGGGGCGGCACGCACGCAGATTCGGCAAACTTCGTGTTCGTCAGGCTGCCCCTGAACTTGTTGGACGGAGCAAGGAGAGGAAATAGCCGGCCGGAGGATCAAGGAGCACTATCACGGTGTACACACAGACGGAAAGTGAGCCCAAGGTAGTATGAGTCTCGAACGCGGGAGGAACCAATTAGGTTCCGTCATCCTCTAAACGGTTGCCGACCCCCTTTGGCCCACTTGATTCTCGGGATTACCCTGTGCGTCGCTTCGGCCTGCGGTAGGGACCCGGCGAGCCCTCGAGACCAAGGCACACACCCAACGTACTTGCTCGACCTCGCTTGGGACTTTTCACCGGATGGCCGCAAAGTCGTCTACGCGCACGCTAATTCTCCCGGCGGACCTGCGGGAATCTACGCTGTTGAGACTATGGCTGGGACTTCGCCTCAGGCGCTGATCACGCTTGGCCCGACTGGAGAATATCCGACCGACATCCGGTATTCCCCAGGAGGCGATAGCATTGTCTTTCAGCGGGGACTGGAGGTCTGGATTCGGCGAATCTCGGACGGAACGGAGACCCAGATTACGTCTACCGGGAGGAACGCCACCGACCCCGATTGGGATCCCGCAGGCACGAGGCTCGTGTACATCCGGCCTTTCCTGACCCCTGGCTCTTCAGACACGTCCGCGGGCTTGTTTATCATAAATCTGGCTGATCACAGTACCCACCACCTGACACATGACGGTCACCCCACGTATGGAGCGGCGCCAAGGTGGTCCCCGGATGGGGGAGCGATCGTGTTTTGGTATGGGTCGCCGTCCCACCTCTTCGTCGTGGCTCCGGACGGATCGGGGTATCGAGACCTAACGCCCGGATCGCCTCGCAGAGCAGAGGAACCAATGTGGATCGAAGGCGGTAATCGAGTTCTGTATGAATCGTTCGGCAACTCCGGTCCCGACCACCATACGAGAGTCGTGAGTCGCGATGGAGCAGGCGACGCGGTCTACCCTGTTCATCTGAGGCCTTACGGGGTTCGCAGTGCCGTAAGCCGTGACGGTGCAGTAGCGGCATATGACTCTGTTGATACAAGTGGCGATACGCTCGTGCTTTTCCTGAAGGCACTATCCCCTGCCGGCATGCTGACCGTGCCTCGCCCAAGGCGTTTGACTGGGCAGTGAGGGTGATTTGCGCCGCAGCAGTGATTACAGAACCCGCACCCTACTCCCGCTCCGCCCTTGCGGTCTGCCACGCATGCAGCACCAGCGCCACGGTGATCACCGCGTAGGCGACGAATACCCGGAAGTACTCCCCGATCTGCGCATCGCCCGCCAACGCCTTCCCGGCCAGCGGCGACACGATGAACAGGGTGTGAAAGAGGATCGTGCCCAGGATGGCCTGGCCCACAGTCGCCCGCGTCACCGTCGCCCCCGAGACCAACAGCGCCGCGATCGCGAACATTCCGACCTGCTCGTGAGAGCTGTAGGTGTTCAGCGTTCCGATGTTCTGCAGAAACAGGAGCTGCCCCCACGATGCGAACACGGTGGAGAGGATGGTCGCGACGAGGCGGTTTCGATCGACCGCTATTCCCGCGATCGCGGCCACGTGGGAGTCCTGGCCCATGGCGCGGAGCTCCTGGCCGAGCTTGGTCCGGAAGAACATCAGATTGAAGGCGCAGAACGCGAGCACGACCGCGTACGTGACGATCGGTATGCGCGTCACGACCCCCTCCAGCGTCACGCGCAGGGCGACGAGGTTGTCCACGGCGTACTGGATCGAGGTCAGGTCGACCGTGTTCCGGAGGCCGTATCCCTGAGGCAGCACCATCGCCGGATCGTGGAAGGGGATCAGCGACCCCAAGGCGAACAGGATCAAAAGCTGATAGACGCCGTTCGCGAAGAAGCCGGCGATCAGTCCGGTCACCATCTCGCGGCCCTTGGCCTTGTTGAACAAGAGTCCCGTTACCAGCCCGAAGAGCACCGCGAGCGGCGTGGCGAGGAGCCAGGCCTCGCTGAAGCCCAGGATTCCCTTTCCGCCCCAGTGGACGATCAGGATCGCGGCGAGCTGTCCCGCCATCCCGCCGATCACGATGCCGAAATTCAAGCCGAGGCCCGCGAGAATCGGGAGCAACAGCGAAAGCACGAGCACGGAGTTTCGGCCGACGCGCGCGGTCAGCTCACCGAGCAGAAACGCCGGTGTGATCTTGGCGACCCAGATTCCGAACAAACAGAGGACGGCGAAGAGGATGGGAACGGCTTGGCTTGCGATCGTCGAGCCGACGCTGCGGCGGCGCTTCTCCGGCGACGTCATCCGCGCTCACCGCCGCGAGGCACCTGGCGCACGCGATCCGTCACGCCCGCTCGCCCCCCATACGGGTCAGCGCATAGAGAATCATCCCGTTCTGGATGATGAGTCGGGCCGTCTCCGAGATGTCCCCCTCGATCACCTGGCTCGTCACCGGCAGCGCGGTGGTCAGGATCGATTGGAAGAGGAACGTGCCGATGATCACGTGCGGGACGGTGGCGCGCGTGACGGACGCGCCGCCGATCAGGATGCACGCGATGGCGGGGAAGGCCATCAGGAGCGGCGCGGTGTAGAGCTGCACGAAGCCGTAGGACTGGCTGTAGACCACGATGCCGATCGCCGCGAGCACGGTGCTCAGGACGGATGCCTGGACGCGCGTCCGCGTGTCGGAGATGCCCGCCGCTCGCGCGAAGCGCGGATTCGAGCGGGCGGCTGCGATGGTGATTCCCATCTGCGTCCGGAAAAACCACCAGACCAGCAGGCACATGACTAGAAACACAACCAGCGCGCCTGTGGGGATCGTCACGCCGAACACGGTGAACTGAAGCCAACGATCGAGCACCTTGGCGAAGCTGTCGCCCAGGCTGAGTGTGGTGCGAAGCCCCTTCCCGCCGATGGCCCACACAAGCGTCGGATTGGTGAACGGGGCGAGCAGCCAGAAGATCGACATCCCCGAGACCGCGGCGAAGCCCAGGTACGTCCCGACCATCATTTCCTGGCCGCGCGTTCGGTTCAAGAGCCAGCCGTAGCCGGCGCCGGCGGGGACCGCGAGGGCGGTCCCGATGCCGCAGGCGACGAGGAATCCCGTCATGCCGGCGATCCCGGCGTTCAGCGCGATGACGCACCCCACCAGTCCGCAGATGATGCCGAGGGGAAGGCCGAAGTTGAGTCCCAGCCCGCCCTGGATCGCGGGCAGGAGCGCCAAAACAAGAATTCCGTTTCGCGCGACGCGCACGATGGAGTCGGTGACCAGACCGCCGATGTCCATGTGCGTGGCGATCGCGGTGGCGAAGAGGGCGACCACGAATCCCGCGATGAGGAGGCGGGGCACCCCCATCTCGCGGATCGCGCCGCGGAGACGGTCGATCACACGCCTGCCCTCACGCTGCGGCCCCCGCCCTCACGCGACCCCCGAGGCGGCCGCCGTCTCGCCCGCCATCGCGAGACCGAACGCGGCGTCGGGAGCGTCGGGCGGCAGGATTGTAGCCACGCGCCCCTGGTAGATGATCGCGATCCGGTCGCACATGGAGCGAAGCTCGGCCAGCTCCGACGAGGTGACGACCAGCGTGACGCCGTCGTCGCGGTTCAGGCCCGCCAGGATCTGGAGCACGCGCTCCTTCGCGCCCACGTCGATGCCGCGCGTCGGCTCGTTCACGAACAGGACCCGCGGAGACAAAGTCATCGCGCGCGCGACGCACACCTTCTGCTGATTTCCGCCCGACAACCGGCGCACCTGCTGCGTCGGCCCCGTGGTGCGGATGTCGAGACGCTTGATCATCTCTACAGCGTGCCCTCGCAGCGCCTTCTGGTCCAAGGGCCGCAGCGCGGGCACAGGGAAGGGACGCAAAAACCGCCCCTGCGCTTCCAAGGCCGACAACGCGATGTTCAATTCCACCGATTCGTCGGGCAACAACCCGACGCCGCGGCGATCCTCGGAGACGAACGCCAACCCGCGCTCCAGGGCCCCGCGCGAATCGTTCAACACGAACGGTTCGCCATTCAGCACCACTCGTCCCGACGCGGGATAAAGCCCCATGATCCCGTTCGCGATTCCCAGCTTTCCGTGACCCGCCAGACCGGCGATCCCAAAAATCTCCCCGACCCGCACGTCCAAGGAAACGTCCTCGACCGGCTCTCCGGGCATCCGCACGTGGAGCCGCTCGCACGAAAGCACCGTGCCGGCGCTCGGTCCCGGCGCTCGTCGCTCGGCGGGCGCCTGCGCGGGCCGGCCCACCATCAGCTCGGCGATGCGGACCACCGAAGTAGTCCGCGGATCGGGCGTGCCCACGACCTCGCCGTCCCGGAGCACCGTCATCCGGTCGGCCACCGCCTTCACCTCGTCCAGCCGGTGCGTGATGAAGAGCACCGCCACGCCTGCATCCGCGAAAACTCGCATCGCGTCCAGGAGTCGCACCGCTTCGGTCTCGGTCAGCACGGCCGTCGGCTCGTCGAAGATGAGGAGCCGGAGCATCTCCTTGTCCACCTCGCGCGCGATCTCGATGAACTGCATGTGGCCGACGGGCAATCCCGCCACGGGCAGCCATTCGTCCACCGCCAGGCCGACGCGGTCCAAAGCGCGCCGCGCATCCGCGCGCATGCGCGGCACGTCCAGCATCTCCAGCCCGCGCCCCGCGACGCGCGACAAGAGCGTCGACTTGGTCGGCTCGCGGTTCAGCTTGATGTTCTCCGCGATCCGGAAGCCGGGGAGGAGCATGAACTCCTGGTGGACCATCCCCAGCCCCGCGGCCATCGCCTCGGCGGGGCTCTGAAAATGAACGGGGACGCCGTCCAAGAGGACGTCGCCCCCGTAGCCGCCGGTCTGGTGGATCACCGGCATTCCGAACAAGATGTTCATCAGGGTGGACTTGCCCGCGCCGTTCTCACCGACCAGCGCGTGAATCTCCCCCACCCCGACCATCAGGGAGATTCCCTTCAGAACCCGGCTGCCCCCGTACTCCTTTGTGACCCCGCGGAGCTCGAGGACCGGCTTGGAGCTAGTAGTAGATGTCGCTGACAAGGAAGAGGTAGGAGTTGCCCTTCTTCTCGTCGTACTTGGTCAGCGTGATCGCGTGTCCCGCCGCGAGGGACTCCATGTACTTCTTCACCGTCGCGGGATCCTTGTAGTCGGCCTTGCCTTCGACCGCGTCGACCATCAGATCGGTCATCGCGCGGATGGAGAGCATCACCTCGGGCACGGGCCAGGTGGCGAAGTGGCCGGTCATGCCGTGCTCGGCGATGACCTTCCGGTTCTGGGCGCTGATGTACTCCATGTCGCCGGCCTTGTCGGGCGGGATCGGAATGCCCAGGGCCGTCGGGTAGCCGTGCGTGGGGCTGGGGCAGCACTGCTCGGGAATGTAGCCGCCGTTGGTCAGCACCGACTTGATCATCGGATCCATCATGCCGCAGTTGGTCGAGAAGAACGCCGTCTTCTGGCCGTACTGCTTCAGCTCGCGCGGCACGTCCTCCATCACGAACTGCTGCGTGGCGTTCAAGCCGCCCTCGCCCATCGGATCGGGCGCGGTCACGAAGTGGAACTTGATTCCGTTGTCCGCGGCAGCCTGCTTCATGATGTCGCGGCGCCGCGCCAACAGCTCCTGCGACATGTGCCGCGGGAAGGAGTAGTGCACGAAGTCGGTCACGCCCATCTTCTTCGCGACGTCGATGATGGTGCGGCCGCGCGCAAGCTGGTCGGGCTGGATGGAGAGATCCACGGCGCTGTTGATCATGGCCGGGTCCTCATGCGGCTCGATGAAGGCGATCTTGATGTCGGGGCGTTTCTCGCGAATCTTCCGGAGCGCCGCGATGGAGCCGGGAATGGCCTGGCCCGCCACGATCACCTTCACCTCGGGATCGGCCGCGAGGCCGACGAGCTGCGCGATGACGGTCTCCTGCTCCTGCATGAAGTTGTCGGGATAGGTGACGTGCTTCACGTGATCGGCGCCGTACTTGGCCACGATCATCTGGCCGGCGCGGAACTCGTCCTCTCCCTGGGAGACGGTGCCCGTCATGACTCCGATCTTGAAGTTGATCGGCCGCACCGGCTCCGTGGAGGCGGTGGTGGCCGACGCCTGCCTGGAGGTCGCGGAGCTCTTCTGACAGCCCGCGAGCCCGAGCAGGACCAGGATGGACGCGGCGGCAGCGATGGTGAGGGCCCGCGCGCGGGATAGGATCGGGTACGGCATGATGGGAGCCTCCGCCCGCTTCTTGCGGGCCAACGAATTCCGGCAACGATGGCGTGAGCTGGGGCCCAGACGGGCCACCCCTGATACTAACAAACGGAGTCGGGTGTGACCATGGATCAGGCGGCCGGGACGCGGGGAGACTTAAGCGGCGGAAGGCCTTTCTCGATTTGCTGGCGCGCCGGTTCGAGCCACGGCGGGAGGACCAGCGTCTCCCCCAGGTGCTCCATGTCCTCGTCCACGGCGAAGCCGGGGCCGTCCGTTGCCAGCTCGAAGAGAACCCCGCCCGGCTCCCGGAAGTAGACCGACTGGAACCAGAAGCGGTCGATGACCGGCGTCGGATGGGCGCCGGCGGCTTCGACACGCCCCCGCATCCGAAGCTGGTGATCAGGGTCCGCGACGCGCCACGCCAGATGATGCACGCTGCCGACGCCCCACGCGCCGCGCGGCTCGCCCGGCGTCTCGCGAACGTCGACCACCCCCGCCGCGTCCTCGAAGCCGAACCGGTGCCAGCCCGCTTCCTCGGCGATCAGCCGGAACCCGAGCACGTCGGTGAGGAAGACGGCCGTCTGCGTGGTGTTCCGCTCCCAGAGCCGCGCGCCGTGGAGGCCGCGGACCTGCCGCTCGCCCGGCACGGCGCTTCCGTCCCAGGGCGTGAACGTGCGCGGCGCGGGATCCTCGACGAGGGCGACGCGAAGCCCGTGCGGATCGACCACCGGCAGCGTCTTCCGTCCGAAACGCTGCTCGGCGGCGGCGAGGGGCGTGCCGTAGTGCTCGAGCCGCGACGCCCAGTACTCCAGGCTTCCGGGCGGCACCTCCAGCGAGACCTCGACCGCGAGCCCGTGGCCCATGCGCGGAGGCGCGATGTCGGACCACGGGAAAAACGTGAGGTCGCTGCCGGGATGTCCTTCGGCGTCGGCGTAGAAGAGGTGATAGGTGCCGGGATCGTCCTGGTTCACGCTTCGCTTCACCAGGCGCATCCCGAGCACGCCCGCGTAGAAGTCCAGGTTCTCCTGCGCGGGGCCCGCGATGGCCGTGATGTGGTGGAGCCCGTTCACGCGGTCCATGCCCCGATCCTGCTCGTCCCCGAACCGCGGCGCAAGGGGCTGTTCCTGGGGGACGCGTGGCCGTTCAGCGGGCGGACCATTCAGGTAATATCCGCCGCCGATGCCACCCCTCCTCCTCGCGACCGCCTTTCTGGAAGGTTTCGCGCTCACTTTGGTCCAGGGGTTTCTCCCCCTCTACGTGCGCCAGGCGCTCGGCGAGCCCAGCTTCGTCACGGTGGGGCTTGTGCTGGCGGTGCCCGCCCTGGGCACGGCCATCGGGAGCAACTTCTGGGGCGGGCTCTCGGACGTGACCGGGCGGCTCAAGCCGATGATGCTGGTCGGGGCGGCCGGGTACGTCGTGGCTCTGCTCGGAATCCCGACCCTCAGCCACGGTCTGGGCGTGCTGGCCTACGTGGGCGCGGCGTCGCTCCTCTACGGGACCCTCGCGCCGACGCTCAAGGCCTACGCCACCCTCGTCATGCCGGAGCGGCGGGAGCAGGCGATCGCCTACGTCCTCCTCGCCTACAGCACCGGCTGGCTCGCCGGCTCCTTCGGGGGCGGAGGGCTGATCGAGGGAGGGCTGGCTCCCGGGTTGCGATTCGCGATGTGGAGCTGCGCGGGGCTCACGGCGGTGAACGCGATCCTGGTCGCGCGCTTTCTCCCCGACATCCGGCGCCCGCCGGCCCCGGCTCCGGAGCCTCGCGAGCGTCGAGGATGGCTCGCGAGAATCCTCGCCGACCTGGCCGCGCTCTACGAGAACCCGCGCCTCTTCCGCCTCTGCGTGCTCTCCTTCTTCTTCGTCGCGGGGAATTATCTGATGTGGGGCTTCTTCACGGTCTTTCTCGTGGAGCGGCTGGGCGCCTCGCTCCACGCCGTGCGCTTCGCGCTGGTGGCCTCGAGCATCATGGGGATCTGCGCGCTCCCGTTCGTGGGTCCGTTGGTGCGGCGCTTCGGGGGAAGGTGGACGCTGGCGGTGGGGATCACGCTCTATCTCTTCATGTACGCGGGCATGGCGATGGCCCGCGACCCGCTCCTCGCCTCGGTCCTCTACGCCGCGCCGCTCTACGGGCTGGTGAACGTGAGCGCCAACGCCCTCGCGTCCGACTACGCCGGTCTGTCGCAGCGGGGTGGGGGACTGGGCGTGCTCCAGGGCGCCTACTCGCTCGCGACCATCGCCGGGCCGATGACCGGCGGGTTCGTGGCCGACCGCTACGGCCTGGCCGCGATCCCGCTGACGGCACTCGGGTTCATGCTGGTGGCGTGCCCGATCGCATGGCTCCTCGCGCGGCGAGGCGGGCAGTAAACCGAAGAAAGACGGGTTGTCGCGGTGTAGTAGCGAGTGCTATCATCTCCTCCGGCAGAGCGGGCCGGCCAGTTCTCGCCCGATCGGCCTAACCCACAGGGAGACAAGGAACTAGCATCTATGCCTCGACACCGCGCGGCGGTTGCCGCCCTTAGCCTCGCTCTTCTGACGCTCCCTCTCACGGGTTCGGCTCGTCCGGACCCGGACAGGCCTGCGAAGCCACCGCCTCCCGAGGTCAAGGCCGCCAAGAAGCTCGACTGGCTCGAGTTCGACCAAGCCGCCGAGAAGGCCGCCAAGCAGGGCAAGCACCTCATCGTGGACGTTTACACCACGTGGTGCGGGTGGTGCAAAGTCATGGACCGCGAGACCTACGGAAACCCGGAGGTCGCCGCCTACCTCACCGACAACTTCGTGCTCGCCAAGGTGAACGGCGAGTCTTCCTCGAAGCTCCACTACAAGGGGCAGGAGATCACCGAGCGGCAGTTCGCGCGCGCGGTCGGCGTGACGGGCTATCCCGCGACGTTCTTCATGAAGCCGAACGCCGAGCTGTTGGGCGGCGTGCCGGGCTTCATCAAGAGTCCGGACTTCATGATCTACTCCCGCTACGTGGCCACACGCTGGTATCAAAAGGGCAAGATCCAGGACTACGTCGACTCGCTTCGCTCCGTTTCCAACTAACCCAGCCCCGGCACCCCAAAAATATAAAATAGAAAACGGCTCGGGGGCCCTTGCGGGTACCCCCAAGCCGCCTCGTTTCCGCGTGGTGCGGTTAGACCTTGCGAACGTTCGCCGCCGTCAGCCCCTTCGGGCCACGGGTCACGGCGAATTCCACATGGTCACCGTCCGCGAGGGTCTTGAAGCCGTCGCCTTCGATCGCTGAGTAGTGGACGAATACGTCTTCGCCACCCTCTTGCGCAATGAAGCCGAAGCCCTTCGCCTCGTTGAACCACTTCACGGTGCCATTAGTCACTGCTGTTTCCTTTCATCAGCCGGGACTCACGCCCCGGTCGAATGCCGTGCTGCGCGACGGCTGCGCCCGGTCTACATGACCGGTGTCGGACAGACGGCGCACGACCTAACGAAAAAGGCCACCAGCTCGAAGCGGGCGGCTCGTTTTTGCGTCCCGTACTTCCACCTGCTGCCGAATCTGAAAACTTAGATGCGGCCAGGGGTCCAATCGGTGCAGCCAGAGGCTCGACCGACTCGGCCGGAGCCCCCGATGCCGGTCACTCCATGTCGAGGACGGCGGCGGGTGGGGTGACGTCAACGCCGGAGGACCCGTACTCGAAGGCTCCCAGGTCCAACACCCCCGCCAGCGGTCGCGATCTGCGCTGGGCGTCGTAGACGTACTCGTCAGTCGGCGTGAGGGCAAACCCGCTGCCCAGACCCAGCGCCACGCCCGCGTTCAGGACCGAGGCCGGCGAGGCGGACGTGAGGTGAAAGTCGTACGACCCCGTGGCCGCGAAACGGGGCGAATTGTTGTAGGCGGGCTCGACGTAGTTATTGGAGGCGGTCACCGTGCCTCCCGACCAGGGCGTGCCCGCGCCATAGAAGATGTTGTTCCGCACGGTCGTGGGAGCGCTGCCCACGACTTGGAGGAACGTTCCTCCCGCCGAGCGGTTGTTCACAATGGTGTTGTTCACCACGTAGAGCTCTTGCGTGTTCGTCGCGCTCTCCGCCCCATAGGAGATGATCCCGCTGTTATCCGAGTTGGGTCCCTGCTCGATCACGTTTCCGATGACGTAGGTGCGTCCGCAATCCGGCACGTCGATCGAATAGGAGGCCGTTCCGTCCGACTCGTCCATGATCCGGTTGTAGAGGATGTAGTTGTTCTGGCCGCGCGTTTTCAGATTGTGGCCTACGTTCGCGCGATGCGAGTAGGTATAGCGCACCGTGACGCTGCGCCCCCAGATATACATGTTGTGCGTGCGGCCGTCGCCGGACCCGTTGTGATCGAAGATGCTGTACTCGATGAGCATGGAGTCGGCGCCGCCCAGAATGCCGTTCTGGTTGTCGTGGAAGTAGCAGTTTCGCACGACCAGATATCCGGAAGTGTCATTCCGGATGCCGGCTCCGTTCCCGTCGGGAACCGTGGAGCCGGAGAATTCGATGTTCTCGGCGGTGAAGTTGTTCCCGTTGACGACCCAGATCCCCTTGCCGGCTTCGTTCGCCCCGTTCGCGCGCATGTGGGGACGCCCGCCGACGCCGCGCACCGTCAGATTGCTCGCGTTCCACGAGGTGACGTCGCCGCTGTAGACGCCCGCGTCGATGAGCACCACGTCGCCGTTCTGTGCGGCCTGGGCGGCGGCGCGCACCGTCGAGTAGGTCTTGCCGGGTCCGACCTGGAGCGTCGCGGCGTTTCCGATCGCGGCAAAGAGAACAGCCGCGGCGGCGAGAGCGGCGCCGAGGGCGAGGGATTGAAGCGGGTTTTCTGTCGGGAATCTCATCAGTGAATTCATCCTCCGGAAACTGGTCCGATCGCGCATAGGTGTCTCATTCCGGTACTCCGGCACATAAAGGGACGCGGCGGCACGGCACCGTGCACGCAGCGGTGCGGCATTAGCCTCGGACGGGTACACCCGCGGTTGGGCCAAGGCGGCACGCAAGGAGCGACCCCCGGGCGAATGTCGGGGGCCCGGCTCCTTGCTAACTGCTTATGGCTACTGCTTGGATTGGCGGTGGAGAGGGCTCCGATGAAGGCCCCTGGGTCATGGTTCCCTGGAGCCAATATGCGAAGCCCGACCGCCATTCTGGGACATGTGCAATTCCCGTGCGAAGCGGCCTGGCGGGCGCCGGCGTATCCGCGCGGAGGTGCCTAGCGGCCGCCTACGTACTCGAAGGCGCCCAGATCCAGCGCCCCGGTGACCGGGCGATCACTCCCTCGGGCGGTCGCCACGTACTCCCGTTTGGGGGTCAGGTCGAAGCCCGTGGAAGAGCGGCCCGGGGCGGTCCCGTTGTTCACGATGGCGCGCGGGGTCTTGGCGGCCAGATGGTAGTCGTAGACTTCGGGTGCGCGGAGCTTGGCGGCCCCGCGGGATGCCTTCACG
>JANLXD010000043.1:0-1983 GCA_031364935.1 Candidatus Eiseniibacteriota bacterium | reverse complement strand
GTCGGCCGCCGGCGCTCGCGTCGCCCCTACGTAAAATCCCGCATCCCCTTTCATCTCAAGATTCCACGGCGACGAACCGATATTTGGGATCGCATGTGCGCCGCTCCTTCGAGCCGGCGCCGCAACCTGTCGTGTCCGACCGGGGAAGCCATCGCATGGACTGCGCTGAGGCCAAGTTACGGATCGAGTCCTACGTCGCGGGTCAGCTCCTCGCGGGCGAAAAAGCAGCTATGGAGGCGCATCTCTCCGACTGCGCCGAGTGCCGGCTCGACGGTGAGCTGACGCGGGCGTCGAAGAGCGCACCCACCCGAAGTCTTCCCCCCGCCGCTCCTCCCGAGGCGGCCGCGCGCCCGTCGGCCGGGGAATGGACGATCGAGTCGATCTTCGGGAGCGCCAGCGGCTCCGGCTCCGGAAGCGCGTCGACTTCCACGTCTGCCTCGGCTCCCGCTCCCGCTCCGGCGGATACTCTGGAATCCGGTTTCGAATCGGGAGCGACCTACAGGGCCCCGACTGAGAGCGGGCCGCAAGCCGAGCCCGATGTTCCGCTCCCCGACGTGCTCCAGGGTTCGGCGCCGTCCGCTTCCCGCGAAGAGAAGGACACGGCAAACGGCGCCCCGGGGTGGCAATTCGAGCCCGCGGACCAGAAGGATGGAGCCACGCCGCCCGAGGGAAGTCTCTTCTTCGCGGAAGAGGCGCTGACGCGCACGGGCACTCCCCCCAAGGCCAAGTCTTCCGTGCTCCGCGTGGTCATGGGGGTCGTCGGTGGAGTCGTCGGGTTGGGCCTCCTGGGCGTCTCCATCTGGTTCGCGCTCACGCTGAAGCCGTCCACGCCCCACGACTCCGCCATGCTCCCTGTCCCTGGAACGCCAGCGGCCGAGAGCCCCGGCGCGGGCGAGACGTCGGCGATAGCCGACCCGGCTTTGGATCCCGCGGCCACGGAACATTCGACCGTGGCGCCCGCGGCGCCGTCGCCGGTCGAGACCGCCCTGTCCGACGTGCCCCACGCGAGCCACGCCGTGAAGCCGCCGCCGCACGAAGCCCGTGTCAGGGAGACAGCGCCGCCGAAGCACGATCCGACGCCGGCGGCGCCGCCCAAGCAGGAGCCGACGCCCCCGTGGGCCGCCGATCCGGCGCCGCCGAAGCCGGCGCCGGAGCGCCCGCTCTGGGAGCCCGCGATCCGCGAGGAGGCGTACGTGCCTCCCGCGCCGCCGCCCGAGAAGCCGCGGCCGACAAACCCCGCGCCGGAAGCGTCCACGCCGCCGCCCGCGCCGGCCCCTGAAACGGAAGCGCCGAGCCCGCCGCCTGCCGCCGTGACTCCGTGGCCGAAGAGCGCGCCCGGCTCACAACCGCCTCAGGAGCCGATTCCGGCGCCCGACGCCGTCCAGCGACCCATCGACCGGCTTCATCTTGCGACCCTGGCCGCGGAGCAGAACGCCGACCTGCCGGCGCTCCAGAAGCTGAAGGAGACCTGGCGCTCATTCCTGAGAACCAGCATCGGTCCGGACCGCGCGCGGGCGAAGCGCGAGCTGGGCGACTGTCTCTGGGCGATCCAGACTTTGACCACGCGGACGTCCGACCAGAAGGCCGCGCTCGTGGCCTATCGCGATTACCTGCTCAACGCTCCGGCGGGAGGCGCCGACGCCCGCACCGTGGCGCGGATGCGCCAGCTCGAGGATGCCCTCGCCGAATCGCGCTGACGGGCACGCGTGGCGCCGCTCTCCGCGCCGCGCCCCGACGCACCGGACCCCTTCGATTGACGGACCTCCGGTCGCGCCCGTAGGCTTCTAGTCAGTGGAACCCTGGTCGAACCGTCTCCCCCCCTGGCTCAAGAAACGTCCCGCCTGGCTCCGCCGGCCCGCGTGGCTTGGCCGCCGGCCCGCGTGGCTGCCGGCCGGACATGGCCGATGGCTCCTCTTTCTCCTCCTGGTCCTGGGCGGGTTCGTGGCCTACGACTGGTTCCGGCTCTCCGCGATCGCCTCCTCG
>JANLXD010000035.1:0-1587 GCA_031364935.1 Candidatus Eiseniibacteriota bacterium | reverse complement strand
GCTCGCGCGGCCTGCTCCGCGCCTTCGCAACAGACGACAAGGTTGAGCTGACAGGCGCGCATCACGGCGGGCGTGGCTCCGCCATCCGTTGTCGTGGAGGCCGTCTTCCATAGACCCGCAAGTTCCCTCTCGATGGCCGTGAAGTCCACCGCGAGCGCGACGCCCCCCGTGAACGACTGGAGCGACGTCACAACCGTCTCCATCGATCGATCAGCGTTTCGGACCCGAGGGGCCCCCATGTGCCGGCCTCGTACTGGTGGACCTGGGAAACTGCCGGTGTCTGCCAGGCTTCGAGCAGACCGTTGATGAAGCGCCACGCCTCTTCGACCTCATCGCGTCTCGTGAAAAGTGTCGAGTCGCCCACCACGCAATCCAGCAGGAGCCGTTCGTACGCCTCCGGTGGCTCGGCGCCAAAGGATGTCCCGTACCTGAAGTCCATCACGACCGGCTGAAGCGCGACAAGCGTGCCGGGTGTCTTGGAAGTCATCTTGAGCGAGATCCCCTCGTCGGGCTGGATTCTCAGCGCGAGCACGTTGGGTTCGATGCTGCCCGCCCCCTCTCCGCGGAAAAGCAGATGAGGCACCTGTTTGAACTGGATGGCGATCTCCGTGGCGCGTTTGGGCAGCCTCTTGCCCGACCTGAGATAGAAGGGGACCCCCTCCCATCGCCAGTTGTCGATGAACATCCGGATCGCCACGTATGTCTCGGTGCGCGAACCCGGGGCGACCCCGGCCTCCTCGAGATAGCCGGGCACCTCGCGGCCTCCGATGAACCCCCGTGTGTACTGGGCGCGCACGACATGACGAGCGACCGCGTCACCCTCGATGGGACGCACCGCATGCAGCACCTTCACCTTCTCGTTGCGCACCTCGGCGGCATTGAAGGCGACGGGCGGCTCCATGGCCGTCAGACACAGCAGTTGCATCATGTGGTTCTGCACCATGTCACGTAGCGTGCCCGACGCGTCATAGTAGGCGCCGCGCCGCTCCACTCCGAGATCCTCGGCCACGGTGATCTGCACATGGTCGATGAACTTCTGATTCCAGAGCGGCTCGAAGATGCCGTTGGCGAATCTCATGACCAGGATGTTCTGCACCGTCTCCTTGCCCAGGTAGTGATCGATGCGGTAGACCTGCTCCTCGGTGAATACTTCGAGCGCGTGGCGGTTCAGCTCACGCGCCGACTCGAGGTCGTGGCCGAACGGCTTCTCGACGATGATACGGGTCCACGGAGTCCGCGAGGATCCGGAAAGACCCGCGCGGCCCAGCTCTCGGATGATCTCGGGATAGTGATCGGGCGGTGTCGCGAGATAGAAGAGATGATTGCCACGCGTGCCCCGCTCCGCGTCAACCCGCTTCAGCGTGGCGGCGAGGTTCGCGTAGGCGGCCGGGTCGCCGAACTCACCCTGGGCGAAAAAAAGACCTCGGGCGAAATCGTCCCAAATCTCCGGAGCCACGGGCCGGCTCCGGGAGAACTCATTGACACCGGCCAGCATCTCCTCGCGGAACACCTGGTCGGTCCAGCCCCTGCGCGCGAACCCAACCACCGAGAAACCGGGCGGCAGGAGCCTGTCACGCGCGATGTTGT
>JANLXD010000489.1:0-3116 GCA_031364935.1 Candidatus Eiseniibacteriota bacterium | reverse complement strand
ACCAGGCGCGCCTCGGTGTCGAAGGCGCGCTGGCGCACGGCCGCCGCCAGCTTCCGCTCCCAGTCCTCCTTCAGCTGCAGCATCCGGCCCGCCTCCCCGGTCTCGGGGCGCCGCCGCCGCCCCGCCCGCTCCTCGGCGATCAGCGACCGGAAGTGGACGCTCAGCGTCCTCATCTCCCGGTGCAGCTCGCGCCGGACCCGGTCCTCGTGGGGACGGAGCTTCGCGCGGATCCGCACCTCGAGCTGGCGATGGGCGCGGTGCCACGCCTGGGCGACCCGCTCGGGATCGGGCGGCGGGAGCGTCTTGGCCTCGGCGGCGGTCGGCGGGCGGAGCGCGGTGTCCCGCGGGGCCCGCACGCCCCCCGCCGGGCCGAGCGGAAAGGTCTGCTCGAGGAGCTCCTCCGGAAGGTCGTCACTTCCGTACCGGATGCGCCAGTAGAAGCGCACCCATTGGCGCTCCCCGGGGGCGCTCGCCTTCGGCAGCGTCACCCGCGCCACCAGCCGCGTCACCGCACCCATGGAGCGGCCGAGGAGAAGGATCCGCTCGGTCAGCGCCGCGTCGGCCTCGGCCACCCGCCCCGCCCGCGAGGTGGGAGTCGCGACCAGGCGGACGCGCTCGGTGCCCAGCTCCTTGGCGAGCGGCGGAGGAAGAGCGGCCTCCCACACCCCGCCGCGGCGCGTGATCGCGGCCCCCCTCGACTCGAGAATCGCCGCCAGGATCTCGGGCAGCTCCGATCGCCCGGGAGCGCGGCGCTCAATCGCCATTTTCCACCCCGTCGAGAAGCTTCCGGTCCAGGTCCTCCACGGCCTCGTACCGCTTCCGTCCGACCAGGAGCGCCGCGCCCAGCTTCCCGAACTCGCGCTCGAGGTCCTTGTCGCCCTTGGCATTCGCCCAGACGTTGAAGACCGCGTCCTCGAACGAGCCCGCCTCCGCGTACGGGCCGAGCACCATGTCCAGGTCGCCGATCACGGCGCGGAACAGGTTGATCTTCTCGTGGACGATCTCGAGCACGTAGTTCTCGACCGTGTTCTTCGCGGTGAAGTTGAAGACCCGCACGTCGTGCGTCTGCCCCAGGCGGTGGAGCCGGCCGATCCGCTGCTCGATCCGCATCGGGTTCCAGGGGAGGTCGTAGTTCACGAGCAGGTGGCAGAACTGGAGATTGCGCCCTTCCCCGCCCGCTTCGGTGCTCACCAGGACGCGCGCGCGGTCCTTGAACAGGGCGATGGCCGCCTCCTTCTCCCGCAGGGAAAGAGCGCCGTGGAAGACGGCCACCTTGACGCCGAGGGCGCGGAGCGACCGCGCGAGAAACTCTAGCGTGGCGCGGAACTGGGTGAAGACGACGAACTTGTCGCGCGAGGAGGAGACGATCTTCTGGATCCCTTCGAACTTGGCGTTGGTCTCGATGGCGCGCGCCCTCTGGACGAGCGCCTCCAGCTCGGTGCGCGCCTGACCCGGCGCTTCCCGCGCGAGAAGCTTCCCCAGGGTGGGCGTCGCGGCGAACGTGCTCGAGCCGATCTCCTTCTGGAGCGTGAGGAGCGTCAGCTTGATCGCGCCGCGCCGCTCCTTCTGCGTCTGCACCAGCCGCCGCACCAGGCGCGTGACGCTCTCGTACAGCTCCCGCTCGGCGGGGCTCTGATCGAAGAGGACGTTCGTGACCTCCCGGCGCGGGAAGCGGATCGAGGTGCTCGCCCGCGTCGTCCGGATCATCGTCTCGGAGAGGAGCGTGGCCAGCCGCTGCGTGTTCTGCGGCATGCGCCGGTCGCCGCGCCGCATGAACTCCCGGCCGAACGTGCGGTACGTGCCGAGAAGGCCCGGGCGGAGGAGCTGGACCAGGTTGTAGAGCTCGTGGAGATCGTTCTGCACCGGGGTCGCCGTGAGAAGGAGCAGGTAGCGCGGCGCCAGCTTGTCGAGGAATTTCCACGCGAGCGTCTTCTGGTTCTTCAGCCGGTGCGCCTCGTCCACCACGACGAGATCGAAGGAAGCGGCCGCGACCTTCTCCCGATGCCGGAGGAGCTTCGCGGTGTCCATCGACGCGAGGAGGAGCGGCTCCTCCCACCATGTCGTGCCGTGTTTCAGGATAGCGAACTCGAGATCAAACTTCCGCCGGAGCTCCTGATCCCACTGCTCCACCAAGGAAGCGGGGACGAGAATGAGGGCCCGCTGCACCAGTCCGCGGAGGAGATACTCCTTGAGCACCAGCCCCGCCTCGATCGTCTTCCCCAGGCCCACCTCGTCCGCGAGGAGCGCTCGCCCCCGCATCCGGCGCAGGACCGTGGTGCAGGCCTGCACCTGGTGCTCGTACTTCTGGACGTCGTGGAGGAGGTCGAGGCAGAGGAGCCGGTCGAAGCCGCGGTGCAGCGAGTAGCGCTCCACGCGCAGCCGGATCTCGTGCTCGCGCGCTTCGTCGTAGGGCCCGGCGAGGAGCCGGTGCACCAGGTCCTCCGCTCCGGGCATCACGCGGAACTGGCCGCGCGTCGGCAGGTCCAGCCCCAGGCGAACCGATGCGGTCGCGGGGGCCGAGGCGATCGCCGGCGGACCGGTCGGCGTGCGGCCGGTGCCGCGCACCGGCTCGAGCGGATAGAGCGACGTGAGCCGGCGGATCCCGTTCGCGAAGGCGATCTCCAGCACTTCGAACCCGTCGCGCTCCCGCACCTCGACGATCAGCCCCTCGCCGAAGGCCCGGTGGAGCACCCGATCCCCCACCCGGAAACCGGGCGACCGCGGATGCCCGCCGTCCCGCCTCAACGCGGCTCCCATCTCATCTCAAATCCCACGTCTCCCCTTCGGTGGGGATGCGGGCGTGGATGGTGGGCGGGAGGCCGGCGCGAAGCGCCTCGGCCCGCGGCAGGTCGGCGTGCACGATCGCGCACCCCGCGCGGGGGGCGCAGCTCGTCGCCTGCGCCACCAGCGCCGGATGGTCGGCGTGCGCGCTGAACCCGTTCAGGACCACCACCTTCGCGCGCACCGTGTAGGGCTCGCCGAAAATCTTCACCTCGGGGACGCCGTCCACGAGCCGCTTCCCCAGCGTCCCCTCCGCCTGGTAGCCGACGATCAGGATGACGTGCCGCGGATCCTCAACGGTGTGCTTCAGGTGGTGCAGGATGCGCCCGGCCTCG
>JANLXD010000396.1:0-4635 GCA_031364935.1 Candidatus Eiseniibacteriota bacterium | reverse complement strand
AACCACCGGTGCCCGATCGACGTTCGTAACCGTGATGACCGTCGTCGCCGAACCCGAAAGCGTGTTCGTCGCCGTGAACGTCACGCTGTAGGTCCCCGACTGCGTGAGGGACGGAGTCCACGAGAACGTGCCCGACGTATTGGTCGCGTTCGCCGTGAACGTCGCGCCCGCCGGCAAGCCGGTCGCCGTGAGGCTGGTGATCGCGGTACCGTCCGGATCCACAGCCGTCACCGTGAAGGTGATCAGCGTGCCCTCGGCGCCGGTAACCGTCGCGGGAGCCGTAACCACCGGTGCCCGATCGGCGGCAAGGAATGGACCCACGCCGTCGTTGTCAAACCAGTCCGAGCCCAGCTTGTACGTATTGTCGAAATCGATGCCCGAACAGGGTGTGCCGAACGACGTGAAGTTCGGCGATAGGAGCCCGACATTGAGGAACGCGAGCGAAGGCGTTCCCGTCTGACCGGTCGCCGTGATGGTGAACATGAGCTGCAACCCGTTTGACGCTAGGGGCGTGCCCGTCGCGCGGCACGCTGTCATCTCGGTGCTGTTGGATAGGAAGTCAATGCCTATGCCAACGCACGTAATCGTGAAAGTCGGCTGCTGATTTACGAAACCGCTGAACGCAACCGTTCCGCTCGGCGTGCCGATGTTCGCCGCGTACGAGTTCCATGTGCCAAGGTCCCCGTCCGCCGAGTTGCACACCGCGAGCGTGCCATTTCTGTTGTGGTTGGTATTCACGTAGACGTTCACGGTCGTCGGCGTGCCGTTCGCATTCATGCGATCGGCCGTCGTCGAGACACCGTCACCATTGGTGTCCATGTACATGTACTGCGCGTGAGCCGTCTGTGCGAAACCGACCGTCGCCACGATCGCAAACGTGATCGTGAGAAGCCGTTTCAGCATGATGTTGAACCTCCGAAGAATTCGACTGGAACCGATGGATCCGAGGACTCGGCCCCCGGAGCGGGGCCACCCCCCTTGCCTGCGCCCGGTCTAGCCGGCGCGCGATACATCCTCCACTGCCTTACGCCTTACAGCCCCCCTTGAACCATCACCCCCTTCCGTCTCTTTCGTGCGTCGTGCGTTTTACTTTTTCGTGACTCGTTCTGAAATCGTCGCTTACTTGAGCATTGTCAGCCGGACCGACTGCCGGGTGGCGCCGCTTCGGATCTGGGCGAAGTAGATTCCCGAGCCGAGGGTCTCTCCGCGGTCGCTCTTCCCGTTCCAGGCCGCCCGGTACACGCCGGGCGCCAGGCTCTTGTCCACCAGCGTGGCCACGTGCCTCCCCTGGATGTCGAAGATGCGCACCGCGACCGGCGCCTCCTTCGGGACGGAGAACTCGATCTTGGTGCTGGGATTGAACGGATTGGGGAACACCTTCTTGATCGCGACGCGGCTCCCGGTGGGAACGCCGTCCACGGTCTCCACGCCACTGATGGTGTAGACGTAGTAGACGCCGATGTCGTCGTAGTAGATCCCTTCGGTCTGGTAGCCCAGGCGCAGCGGACCCGGGTCGTCGTTCGTCACCTTCTGGTCCCGGATCCTGAAGCCCAGCCGGATGTAGCGGGTGCCCGGCTGGATCCCGGTCCGCGGCGTGTAGTAGGGATCGAAGTTCCAGGACGCCCCTTCGAAGCACTGGGCGTTCTCCGTCGAGAAGACGAAACCGGTCGCGTTGGCCCACGGGGTCCACGTCACCCGGTCGTTCGAGCCCTGGATCCAGAGCGACCAGTACATGGAGTTGGCGTACGGAAGGTTGACCCAATCGTCGAACTGGAGCCGGAGCGCGGTGGTGGCCGTGTTGGGGCTGAAGACCCCCTGGATGTCCATCGGGGGGGTGGTCAGCATGGCATCGGCGTGGTCGGGGACCATCCCGAAGCCGCTCCCCTGGAACGGGACCCAGAGGTTGGACGAGAGGAAGAAGCAGGTCGCCGGCACGGAGGTCCCCGGCGCGTTCTCCAGGTGCCACAGGGAGCCAGGATCCGGCGTGGAGGTCGTCCACTTCGAAGTTCCCGACTCCATGTCGTCCACGAAGCGCACGTTGCTCCCCTGCGCGGTGATCTTGACGTCGTCCACGCTGAACCCGGAAAAGCTGCCAGCGGAGTCGGCGGTAGAGACGGTGAGGTCGGAGCCGAAGAGGAACATCAGCGTGACCGGCTGGACCACCGTGGTGAACGAGTCCGGGATGCTGAGCGTCGCGATGTTGCAGCTCGTCCCGTAGTCGCCCGAGTACGACCCGAGCGTGTCCCACTTGGCGCTGGGGTTGTTCCCCCGGATCATGACCCAGCCATAGTCGAAGCCGTACTCTGTCTTGCAGCGATACTTGAACGTGAGCTTGTTGTTCGAGGTCCCGTTCAGGGTGATCGGAACGTTGGTCGTGAGCTTCTGCACCCAGTTGTTGTCGTACCCGTCGCCGTAGGTGAAGCCGCTCTGCCCGCACCACCACGCGTTGCCCACGCAGGACTGGGTGCCCGACGCGAGGTGCCAGGCGTTCGGCTGGCCCGCGCGGAAGTTGATGACGTTCCAGCCGGCCGTGCTCCCCTCGAGATCGTCGAAGAAGATCTGGTGGCGGATGGTGGTCTCGGCGACGGCCGTGGTGCCTCGGTACGGCGTGTAGGTCAGAGGAAGGCCGATGGAAAAGACGTCGGACATGTTCTTGACCACGGGTTTCTCCGCGGCGGCAGAGCGCCCGACGGAAGAGGACGTGGCGAGAACAGCGGCGAGGAGAGCAATTGCCAACACACGGATTGGATTCGAACGCACGACGGGGACCTCGCTCGGTTGTCGGCCCTACAGATGCGTGAGGCTGCTGCCGCCCGCCCTCGGGGACCAAAGTGACTGGAAACAAAAACGAGGCTGGAGCCTGCGGCTCAATACCGCGGCTCTCGCCTCGAGCGTGATCACGGAACGGCTAGTTGCGAAACGGGGAGATTTCGCCATTGCCTCTTCTGGACCAGTGATTGGGCCTTCGCCCTTCCGATGTCGTGTCGTTTTGCCTGAATAGGGGTCTATCAGGCGAAACGCATTATATCATTTCGCATTAGCGAGGTCAAGCCAGAACCCTTGCCTCCAATACTGTGTTAGCCCCCTATCCCCCCACCTCCCCAACCGCTAAGCCGCCTTATTTCAGCAAGTTGACCGTGCGTGAGAGATATTCCCCACCCGCCTGTAAACGAAGGAAATAGACACCTGACGCCGAGGGGCGACCCGTGTCGTCCAGGCCGTTCCAGGAGACGGAATGGGGCCCCGCGGCCAGGTAACTGCTCAACAGCGTCCGCACCAGCCGTCCCTGCGCGTCGTAGACGCGAAGCGAGGCAACCGCGTCCCGCTTCATTGTGAACTCGACCGTGGTGCGCGGATTGAACGGATTCGGGAAGTTCCTGAGGAGGCGCGCCAGAGCGGGAGCCGGGGTCGTTTCCACGCCCGTCGTGAAGCCGTACCCGATCTTGTAGAACGCCTCCTTGTTCTTGCCGATGGAGGCGGGAAACCGCTCGTCGGTCCAGGCCACGTAGGTCTGCCCGATCCCGTCGTGGGTGATCGCCGGGAAATGCTGCACCGAATTCGTCGTGTCGGTCGCGGCGTAAACCAGGGGAATGTCCGCCCCCCAGGTGCCGCCTTTGCGCTCCTTGTAGAAAATGTCGGGGTTCGAAAACCCATTCCGCGAATCGGTCCAAACCACGTAGGCGTTGCTCATGGGATCCGCGTCCACCTGGGGCTCGATCTGGGCAGCGGTCTGCGTAGTCAGACGCGTGTCGGCCGCGTCCCACCCGACCCCAGGGACGTATTCCTTGTAATAGATTTCGTTATTCCCGTCGCGGTTGTCCCGCCAAGTGAGGTGCAGGTGCCCTCGGTAGTCCGCGGTCAACGACGGCTGGGTGGCGACACTGGTGCTCGGGGAGAAGACGATCTGCTGGTCCGCTGTCCAGCCGCTCCCGGGCACGAACTGCTTCCAGAAGAGCTGCTGCTTCGCGGAGACCCGTGTGTCCGCCCAGACCACGTTCACCTTGCCGTCGCGCGTAGCCGCCACGCTCGGTAGGTTCGCGCTCGAGGCAGGATCCACGACCAAATCTTGGGGAGCCCCCATCGTTCGATTCAGAGAGTTGTAGACAGCGTAAAAGATGTCGTTATCGCCGTTGTTCGCCTTGGGATACACGATGTAGACATGGGAGGAGTCCCCGACCGTCACGGCGGGCGCCGTCGCCGCGCCCATCGAATCGTAGGGGGATACCTGGATCTCGGGACCGAAGCCGAGACCGCCCCGGGGCTGAAAGACGCGGAAGAAGATCGTGTACGACTTGGGCTCGCCCGCCCCCGGGACGGAGAAGAGGCGGGAGTCCTGCCAGGCGATGTATATCCGCCCGCTGTCCGCCACTGTCGCCGCGTCGCCGCGGCCCCAGTTCAGCGTGGCCAGGGACGGATACCGGGAAGGGTTGTAGAAGTTGGTCACCCGCGTGATGGTCGGCGAGCCGAAGTTGTAGATGAACCGCCGGAAGTAGATCTCGAAGTTGTTGTCGAGCCCCACCTTGTTCCGGTTGTCGAAGAAGGCGATGTAGAGGTTGTTGCTGTCGTCCACTACCGCGGCGCGCTGGTTGTTGAGCGGGGTGAACGTGTCGGCCACGTCCCCCTCCGAAATGTCGA
>JANLXD010000456.1:0-3562 GCA_031364935.1 Candidatus Eiseniibacteriota bacterium | reverse complement strand
ATCAGCGTCCGCGCCTCGTCCCGGGGCAGCGTGGCAACGCGCGAGCGCGCCACTGCGACGTGCGTGGTCGTGATCGACGTGGGGCAGGGGGACGCGCTGCTCGCGCGGCTTCCGGACGGGACCGCGCTCCTCGTGGACGCGGGCCCGGCGGATGAGTCGCGCGACCAGGGGCGGCTCGCGGTGGAGCCGCTTCTCCGGGCCGAGGGGATCGTCCGCGTGGATCGCGCGCTCCTGTCGCACGCGCACCGCGACCACTTCGGCGGGTTCGGGTGGCTCGCGCGCCGCGGATGGATCACGGTGCTGTTCGAAAACGGGAGTGATCCGGGGGCGGCGTGGCGCCGCTCGCTGGATACCGACCTCGCGCGTACGGGCGCCTTGCGTGTCGTGGTGGCGCGCGACACCACGCTTGGCGCGGCCCCGCTCTTCGTGGTGGCGCCTCCGGCCGACTCGCTGGTGCGCGCGCGAGGAAACGCCGTCGAGAACAACCGCTCGCTCGTGGCGACGCTCTCCCTGGGCGGCGCGCGGCTCTATCTTCCCGGAGACGCGGAGGACGAATCGGAGCGGGCGTCGATGCCGCGCCTCGAGCCGGCCGAGATCCTCAAGGCGCCGCATCACGGGAGCCGCACCTCGAGCACGGCGGAGTGGGTCGCGGCGCTCCATCCGCGAATCGTGCTCGTGTCTTGCGGCGAGAAAAACCGCTTCGGCCATCCCGGCCGCGCGACGATGGGGCGCTACCGGCTCGCGGGAGCCCGCGTCTGGCGCACCGACCAGGAGGGCGCCGTCCGCGTCACTCCCGCTCGCGGCGGCGCATGGGTCTCGACGCGCGCGCATCCGCGGCCCGAGTGGGTTTCGTTCGGGGCCGCGCCTCCTTGAGCCGACGAGCGCGGTATGGTAGAAGTCACCGATGAAACCGCTGCGCCTGCTCCTGCTCGCCTCCGGGCGGGGGAGCCATGCCGTAAACTTGATCGAGGCGACCCGCGACGGACGGATTCAGGGCAGCGTGGTCCGGCTGATCTCGGATCGTCCGGACGCCGGCGCGCTCCAGGCGGCGGCGGCGCTCGGGGTGCCCGTCTCGGTCCTCGATCCGGTGGCGCCCGGCGCGCGGCTCACGCCCGAGGCGGAAGAGCGCCTGCTCGGGATGATCGCCGCGGACCGTCCCGATCTCATCGCCCTGTGCGGGTTCATGCGCCTGCTCCGCGCCTCGTTTCTCGAGCGCGTCGCGGTCCCGGTGCTGAACGTCCACCCGTCGCTGTTGCCGGCGTTCCCGGGGCTGGAGGCGCAGCGGCAAGCGGTGGAGGCGGGCGCGACGGTGACGGGAGCGACCGTGCACTACGTGGACGCGGGGACGGACACGGGTCCCATCGTGGCGCAGGCCCCGATGACGATCCGTCCGGGCGAGACGGCCGAGGAGCTGGCGGAGCGTCTCCTCCCGCTCGAACACCGGCTGTACGTCGAGGCGAGTCGCGGCATCCAAAAGGAGAATCCATGAAAGCCACCGAACGCGTCCTCCGGGACGTGGTCCTTCCGGGTCGAGCCCCGGACTATCGCGGCAAGGTCCGCGACCTCTACGACGTTGGCGACCATCTGCTGCTCGTGGCCACCGATCGCGTCTCCGCGTACGACGTCGTGCTGAACGAGGGGATCCCGGGGAAGGGCCGGGTCCTCACGCAGATCTCGCGTTTCTGGTTCGAGAAGCTTCGCGACATCGTTCCGAACCACTACGTCACCACGGACGTCGCGCGCTTTCCCCAACCCTTCTCCGAGCACGTAGCGCTCCTCGAAGGGCGGTCGATGCTCGGCCTGAAGGCAAAGCGCTGGGACGTGGAATGCGTGGTGCGGGGGTATCTCGCGGGCTCCGGCTGGAAGGAGTACCAGCAGTCGGGCGCCGTCTGCGGCGTCAAGCTCCCGCCGGGCCTTGAGATGTCCTCCCGGCTTCCTCAGCCGATCTTCACGCCCGCGACCAAGGCCCAGGAGGGGCACGACGAGAACATCACGTTCGACCAGATGGCCCAGATCGTCGGGAACCCCACCGCCGAGCGTCTTCGCGCGGTCAGCCTCGCCATCTACAACGCGGCCGCGGCACACGCGGCCGGGCGCGGCCTGATCCTGGCCGACACTAAGTTCGAGTTCGGCGAGCGGGACGGCGACGTGCTCTGGATCGACGAGGCGCTCTCACCCGACTCATCGCGCTACTGGGCGATCGCTTCCTACCAGGAAGGGGTGGCGCAGGACTCCTTCGACAAGCAGGTGATCCGCGACTATCTGGACTCGGTGCGCTGGGACCGGAATCCGCCGCCGCCCAAACTTCCGGACGAGGTCGTGGAGAAGGCGAGCCGGCGCTACGAGGAAGCGCTCACGATGATCACGGGGGGAGCCGGATCACGGTGATCCAGCTCCGGCCGCCGCGGTGAGCTCGATCCGGGTCTCCCGCGCGCTCCTCTCCGTCTCCGACAAGACCGGTCTCCTCGAGCTCGCGCACGGGCTCGTCCGCCACGGCGTGAAGATCGTCTCCACCGGCGGCACCGCCACCTCGCTCCGCGACGCGGGCTTCACCGTGCGCGACGTCGCGGAGCTGACCGGCTTTCCCGAGCTGTTCGACGGCCGCGTGAAGACGCTCCACCCCGCCGTGCATGGTGGCATCCTCTACCGCCGCGGGCACGCCGCCGACGAGGAGGGCCGGCACCGCCACGGGATCGTCTCCATCGACCTGGTCGTGGTGAATCTCTACCCCTTCGAAGCCACCGTCGCGCGCGCGGGCGTCGAGGATGCCGAGGCGATCGAGCAGATCGACATCGGCGGGCCCGCGCTTATCCGCGCCGCGGCCAAGAACCACCGGCACGTCGTCGTGGCAGTCGAGCCCGCGCAGTACGCCGCGCTGCTCGACGCGCTGGACCGAAACGGGGGCGCGGTGCCGGCGGCCCTGGCGCGCGAGTTCGCGCGGCGCGGCTTCGAGCGCACCGCCGCCTACGACGCGGCGATCGCCGGGTATCTGGAGGCGGTGGGCGAGCCCGCGCCGGGCACCGAGCTTCGCACCGCGTCCGGGGTGCCCGGGTTCACCGCGGGCGGCTCGCTCCCCGACCGGTGGAACAAGGCCTATCGGAAGCGGCAGCCGCTTCGCTACGGCGAGAACCCGGGGCAGGAGGGAGCGCTCTACGCGCCGGAGGAAGGGGGCGCGGTCGAGACGCTGGCCCAGGTGCGGGGGAAGACGCTCTCGTACAACAACCTCCTCGACGTCGAGGCGGCCATCTCGCTCCTCCGCGAATTCGAGACTCCCGCCGCGGTCGTGATGAAGCACCGGAATCCCTCGGGCGCGGCGCTCGCCGCGCGCACAGCGGACGCGATCGCGGCGGCGCGCGACGGCGATTCGCTCTCGGCCTTCGGCGGCATCCTGGGGCTGAACCGCCCGCTCGACGCGGCGGCGCTCGAGGCGGTCGGCTCGTTCTTCTACGAGGTGGTGGCGGCGCCGGGGATCCATGTGGACGAAGCGAAGCTGGCCGCGCTGCGAAAGAATCTCGTGATCCTGGACCTCGCCGATCTGCTCGCCCAGCCCGCGCCCGCGGTC
>JANLXD010000453.1:0-1836 GCA_031364935.1 Candidatus Eiseniibacteriota bacterium | reverse complement strand
CCCCAGACCTCGCTGAAGGACGCGGCGAGACGCGCGGAGACATCGGCGCGGGCCGGCGCCGCTCCCAGGAGCGAGGCGAGCGAGCCCACGCCCAAGTGGCGGATGCCGCAGGGGTGGATCAGATCGAAATGGCGCAGGTTCGGGTCCACGTTCAGCGCGAATCCGTGGAAGGCGACCCAGCGGCGCACGGCGACGCCGATGGCGGCCACCTTGTACGATCCCACCCAGACGCCGGTGTAGGGCGCCCGGCGCTCCGCCTTCAAGCCGAACGAGGCGACGGCGCGGATCAGCCCTTCCTCCAGGTCGCGGAGATAGCGGTGGAGATCCCGGCCCGAGGGAAGCGCGTCCAGGGCGACGATCGGATAGCCCACGATCTGCCCCGGCCCGTGGTAGGTCACGTCGCCGCCGCGCTCCACGTCCACCACCTCGATGCCGAGGGCGGCGTAGTCCGTGGAGGGGAGGCGCAGGTTGGTCTCGCCGCCGGACCGCCCCACGGTGATCACCGGATCGTGCTCGACCAGGTAGAGCACGTCGGGCGCGAGCCCCGCGGCGCGGGCCGTCACGGCGCGGCGCTGGAAGGCGAGCGCGGCGCGGTAGGGCACGCGCCCTAAGTCGTAGGCGGGAATCGGAGGCTGCGCGGGGACGTCGTCCGCTCGTGTGCCCGCTGGGACCGCGGAGACGTTGGCACCGGGGGGAAGCGGCTGGCTCATCGCGTCAGATCGAGTCGAGGAGCCAGTTCTCCGGGTCCTCGAGCAGTTCCTTCACGCGGTGGAGGAACTGGACCGCGGGGGTGCCGTCCACCAGCCGGTGATCGAACGAGAGCGAGAGGGTCATCATCCACCGCACCACGATGCGGTGGTCCCGCACCACGGCGCGCTCCTCGATGAGATGGACGCCCAGAACCCCGACCTCGGGGATGTTGATGATCGGCACCGACGCCGTGGCTCCGAACATCCCCGCGTTCGTGATCGTGAAGGTCCCGCCCTGGATGTCCTCCAGCTTCAGCTTCTCGGCGCGGGCGCGCGTGCCCAGGTCTTCGACCTCCTGCGCGATCTGGAGGAGCGTCTTCCGGTCGGCGTCGTGCAGCACCGGGACGATCAGCCCCTGGTCGCGGTGCACCGCGATTCCGATGTTGTAGTACTTCTTGTAGTGGACCTCGGTGTCGGTCATCGAGGCGTTCAGGATCGGGTGCTCGCGGAGCGCGCGCACCACCGCCTTGATGATGAACGGCATGTAGGTGAGCTTGATCCCGTAATCCCGCTGCACCTTTTCCTTCATCCGGCCGCGCATCTCGACCAGCGAGGTCATGTCCGCCTCGTCGTTGACCGTGCAGTGCGCCGCCGTGTGCTTGGACTTGGTCATCTGCTGCGCGATCATCTTGCGCACCTGGGAAAGCGGCTCGACCTTCTCCTCGCGCGTGCCGGGCGCCGCGTACGAAGGCACCGGGACCGGCCTGATCGGAGCGCGGGACGGAGCCGCGCCGGGCGCGGACGCGGGAGCCCCGATCGCGGCGCCGGGAGCGCCCGACGGCCCGCGCGACGGAGGAGCCGCCGCGGCGCGGCCGGGAGCCGAAGCCGCCGTCTTCTGCGCTTCGAGGTAGGTGATGACGTCCTCGCGGGTCACGCGTCCGCCCATCCCCGAGCCGCGGATCTGCGACACGTCGACGTTGTTCTCCTTGACCAGCTTTCGCACCGCGGGGGAGAGGCTCCGCCCGTCCGCGGAAGGATCCATCGTCTGGGGCGGCGCGCTCGTCGCGGTCGCGGGACCGCCGCCCATGAGCGCGGAGGGAGGCGTGCGCGGCCCGGCGGCGACGGCGCCCTGGGGCGCGTCGCCCTG
>JANLXD010000441.1:0-7602 GCA_031364935.1 Candidatus Eiseniibacteriota bacterium | reverse complement strand
CGCTCGCCAACCCGACCGCGCGCGATCGCTTCCGCCGGGAGGCGCACGTCTTGTCCCGCCTGTCCCACCCCGGAGTGGCGACCATCTTCGACTTCGACACCCAGGACGGCGTGGACTTCCTCGTCATGGAATACGTCCCGGGCGGCACTCTCCAATCGCGATTACAGAAAGGGCCGCTTGATCTCGACGAGTTGATCCGAATCGGATCGGAGATCGGCGATGCGCTCGAGGATGCACACCGCCGGGGGTTCCTGCATCGCGACCTAAAACCCGGCAACATCGTTCTGACGACGGCCGGGACCCCAAAGATCCTCGATTTCGGCTTGGCCGGGCTCCTGCACGCATCCCACTCCGCGACCGGCCTGACGCAAGCGGGCACGATTCTCGGCTCGCTTCCGTATATGGCGCCGGAGCAATTGCGCGGCGAAACGGACGATTCCCGCACCGACGTCTATGCGTTCGGTGCGATGCTCTACGAGATGGCGACCGGCCGACGGCCGTTCGAAATGGACCGGCCAGAGGCGTTGATGTTCGAGATCCTGCACGGGACCACCCGCCCGGTGCGTTCGGTCCGCCCCGAAGCTCCGCCGGAGCTGGACCGGCTGATCGAGTCCTGCCTGAGCAAGGACCCCGCGCTGCGCCCCGCTTCCGCGGGGGCCGTGAGCCAGACGCTGCGGCGCCTCCGGGAGCCGGCGAATCGCGGCGCCGAGTCTGAGCCGGCTCGGGACGTCATCCGCTCACTGGCGGTGCTCCCGCTCGAGAACGTCTCGCGCGACCCCGCACAGGAGTATTTCGCGGACGGCATGACCGAGGCGCTGATCTCGGAGCTCGCGCGCATGAAAGCGCTGCGCGTGATCTCGCGCACGTCGGCCATGAAGTACAAGGGGGGCCAGAAAGCGCTCCCCGAGATCGCACGGGAATTGAGCGTGGACGCGATCCTCGAGGGATCGGCGCTCCTGGTCGGCAAGCGTGTGCGCGTCACGATCCAGCTCATCTCCGCGAGAACGGACGCGACGCTGTGGACCGACCGCTACGACGGCGAGATCGAAGACGTACTGGACTTGCAGAGCCGCATCGCGGGGAGCGTGGCCAAGGAGATCGAGGTGCAGGTGACCCCGCGCGAGGCCACTCGGCTCGCGAAACGGCGGCCCGTGAACCCCGAGGCGCACGTCGAGTACCTGAAAGGCCGGTTCACGGCCGCCGCCGGCTCCCCGCAGGCCATCGAGCTGAGCCTGCGACACTACCAACGTGCGCTCGAGCTCGATCCGGCATACGCCCCCGCGTGGGCGGGGATCGCGCACTGCCATTTCATTCGCGCCGACCGTGGCATGGCTCCGCCGGCGGACGGAATCCAAAAACAGTGAGGAGCGCCTCAGGCGAGCCGAGGAAACCCTCCGAAAATCCCACGATGAGCTGACAAGCCGCTACAAGGCGGTTATTCGTGCGAGCGGCCAACTGACAGCGAGAGTCATGCAGCATAGCCAACCAGGCCGCAACGCTACGTGCCCTGCAGGCGGCCGAGGCTCACTCCTCTGTGCGCTAGCAGCGTTGTTCGTCACTCGGATCATGTGGCTTCCTGGCGGAAAGGTAGTCGGTCACGCGCCCGTGCACAGAGCTAGCAATCCGAACAGCACTGGGCCGCTGCCGAAACGCCAACGCTTTAACATTGACGGTAGCTCGAACCCCTTCAAACCGTTGACCGCTCCCTCAAGCCCCACTACGAGCTCCCCATCCCCAGAATGCTCACGAAGGCCGAAGAGCGCCGGCTTCTCGCCACGGTCCGCGGCCAGGGATCCCGACGGGACGTCGCGATCCTTACCCTTGCCCTGGGAACCGGCCTCCGGCTCCGGGAGCTCCGGGGCCTCAACGTCGGCGACGTGCGCGTCGACGGGGATTCCACAGCCTGGCGGGTCATCCTGGATCCCGCGACCACGAAGGGAAAGCGAGGGGGGGGGTGGCCTACCTGCCGGGCCAGCTGCGGCAGGAACTGGGTAGGCCCACTTGAATCTCGTCGAAGGCCATCGAGGCGAACGGCGGCAAGATTTCGGTTCGCGACATCCCCGGGAAAGGCTGCGTCTTTATCGTTGAGATGCCCTTGGCCGTCGGCCTCCGAGGCCAGGTCCCGCTAGTCCACCCGCTCGAGCACCTCGCGTATACTCCGGCTGACCTCCTCTGCGATCTCCCGGACAGCGCTCGCGTCGACGATGTCCCCCATTATCTTCGGCTCCATCGCCGCCACGACACGATGATCCTCTTCGTCCCATACCACAATGTTGCACGGCAGCAGCACACCGATGTTGGGCTCCGCCTCGAGGGCGCGGTGCGCGTAGGTCGGATTGCAGGCGCCGAGAATTTTGTAGGGCTTGAAGTCGAGCCCGAGTTTCTTCTTGAGCGTGGCTTGAACGTCGATTTCGGTAAGGATCCCGAAACCCCGTTCGGCGAGCAGCTCGGTGACGCGTCGGATCGAGTCCTCAAAGCTCCGGCGGGTCGTGACTTGAAGTGCATACGTTCCGATGGTTTTCATGGAGAACCCCTTTGCAGGATCGGGCGTCGCGCTAAATCCGGTCAGACGTTCAATGGGGATTCGATACCAGACCTCGTAAGATCCGCCGCAATGCGTCGAGGTGATGGCTGCCGGTGACTGCCACCACTCTCGCTTCTCCAATAACGCGCGGGCGGATTCCCGTTCCGACTCCCACTCCGGCACGTCTGACAATTCTTCGTATCGACCAAATGCGACCACGGTCTTCCACCCGAGACGCGCGTCGAGCGCCTCGCGCCGGTCGCGTCCACGATTTCGGCCCCCGAACGACTCCCCCCTTGTAAGTGAAACCGTCGCGCACCTCCCAGCGTGATTCGCCTTCCAGCGGCTGGAGGTGCGCGACGTGATCGCGGGGCGGTCACTCTCCTTCGCCCCGGGTCTTCGAACCTCTACGGTGCGGGCACGACGACGGCATTGCCGGCTAGCGTAACCGCGGCGATCCGTGCCAGTGCCCTGCCACTCAGCGTCGCCCCGGTATTCAGAGTGATCGCCTGATTGGCCATGATGGTGCCCTTGAATGCGGACGTCGTTCCCAGCGTCGCCGAGCTGCCGACCTGCCAGAAGACGTTTGAAGCTTTGGCGCCACCGCTCAGGATCACGGCTCGGCCGGATGTCGTGGTCAGCGTCGATGCCATCTGGAAAATATAGACGCCATTCGAGTCGCCTTGAGCGTCGAGCGTGAGATCGCCCGAGCTGATCGCGAGCGAGGACGTGGACTTATAGAGGCCTGGAGGCAGAGTCAATCCGCCGAGATTGCCGGCGACGGTGACAGGCGCCAGGGTTCGTCCGGCGGCGTCGTTGTAGGCCAAGGTGAGATCGGTCATGCCCACGGCTGAGGTGGCATCGCCGGCGTGTAGGGCACCGGTATAGGTTCCCGGCGGGAAGCCAATCACCGCGCTTCCCGGGCTCACGCCCAGATCTCCAGTCAGAGCGGTCGCGCCCGAGCTTGTCACCGTCGAACCGGCCAGAACCGCGAAAGCTCCAGCCGCGCCGAGAGCCGGTGCCGTCTGATTGCTTGCCGTCGCTGACGTCGTGAAGTTCCACACATGGTTGCTCGCCAGTGCATTGCCGGCGGCATCCTTGGCCCCGGTCGTGATTGTCGCTGTGTAGGCCGTGTTCGCCGCGAGGGCACTTGTTGGCGTGAATGTCGCAATGTTGGTTGACGCATTGTAGGTGACGGTCCCGGTCACGACAGTCGCGCCAGGTCCGCTCACGGCGAACGTGGTCGTCGTGAGCGTTGAGGCGTTCATCGCCTCACTGAACGATGCCGTGATGACCGCCACGCCTGTGGCTCCATTCACGGGGTTGGTGGAACTCACTACTGGTGCGACGGTGTCTTTCGGGGGCCCGGTAGGGTCATCGGAACCGCATCCAGCCATCGCTACGACCAATACTGCCAGTGACCAGGCTGCGAAGCAGCTTTGTCGGGGACACATTCGGGTCTCCTGTTGCAGTGAATTGAAGCGTGCATGACGCATGAACGACTCCTTCACGGTAAGTGAGAAGCTACACAGACTTGGAGCTGGCGGTCCGTGCCGGCGCTGGCAGCAACGCTCCAAGCCAGAGGAGCGTATCATCAATCCATGGTCGCAATCCGTTCGTATTGACCGCGCTCACGTTGCCTACATGCCGGGCCGCGCCGTCGTACCTGCTGACCAGGCGAACCCCGAGCGGTATGCTCGTGGTTGATGCCTCTTTCCACCGGCACCCGCCTCGGCACCTACGAGATCCTCGGCCTTCTCGGCGCGGGTGGCATGGGCGAGGTATATAGGGCTCGCGACACCCGCCTGGGCCGAGACGTCGCCGTCAAGGTGCTCCCCGAGGCCGTGGCCTCATCCCCCGACCGGTTGGCCCGGTTCGAGCGAGAAGCCCGCATGGTGGCCGGGCTCAATCACCCGAACATCGTCACCCTCCACTCGATCGAGGAGGAAGATGGAGTCCGCTTCCTCACCATGGAGCTGGTCGAAGGCCAAAGCCTCGTCAGCCTGGTGACCCCCGGCGGCCTCCCCCTCTCCCGCTTCTTCGAGCTCTCGATCCCCCTGGGCGATGCCTTGGTGGCGGCGCACGAGCGGGGGGTAGTGCATCGGGATTTGAAGCCCGGGAACGTGATGGTGACGCGGCAGGATCGTGTCAAGGTGTTGGACTTCGGGCTTGCGAGGATCGCGGGAGTTCAGAAGGCAGCCGAGGCGGCGACGCTGGCGGCTACGGTCGAGGAACCGATCTCGGGCGCGGGACAGGTGTCGGGGACGGTGCCGTACATGGCGCCCGAGCAGATCCGGGGCGAGACGGTGGACGCGCGCACGGATCTATTCGCCTTGGGGATCATCCTCTATGAGTTGGCCACGGGGCGGAAGCCCTTTGCCGGGGCGACCACGGCGGACATGACCTCGGCGATCTTGCGCGACACGCCGGAACCAATCACGAGGGTTCGGGCGGATCTCCCGAGCGACCTCGAGCGTATCGTGGGCCGGTGTCTCGAGAAAAGTCCTCGCGATCGCGCGCAGACTGCGCTCGATGTGTGCAATGAGCTCCGCCGACTCAAGCACATCCTGGACCACGGGGAGCCCATCAAACCGGCCCTCCAGGAGGCCGCCTCCATCGCGGTGCTTCCCTTCGTGAACCGGAGCCGGGACGAGGAGGACGAGTACTTCTCCGATGGCCTGGCTGATGAACTCCTCAACGTGCTCGCCAAGATTCGGGGACTCAGGGTGGCAGCGCGCGCCTCGTCGTTCCAGTTCAAGGGCAAGAGCGAGGACCTCGCGACGATTGGCCGGAAGTTGAACGTGGCGACGCTACTCGACGGGAGCGTTCGGAAAGCCCGGAACCGGGTGCGGATCTCGGTCCAGTTGGTAAAGGTCTCCGACGGATATCACCTCTGGTCGGAAACCTACGATCGAACGCTGGACGACATCTTCGCGGTGCAAGACGACATCGCGAAGTCCGTGGTAAAGGAGTTGCGCGCCACGCTCTTGGGGGAGGAACCAGACTCCAAGGCGAGCCGGCAGGTCGAGGCAGAGGTTGCGAAGGCAGCGCGGGGTCGGGGGCAGAACACCGAGTCGCACCGGCTAGCGCTGCAGGCGCGCCACATGATCGAACGACTCACGCGGGAAGATGTCATGCGGGGCATCGCATATCTGCGGCAGGCGCTGGAGATGGACCCGGACAACGCGCTTGCCTGGGCGGATCTGTCCCGGGCTCACTTGAACGCGGCAGGGCATGGCTGGGCGCCTCTCGAGGAGGAAGTCGCCGCGGCTCGCGGAGCGGCGCAACGAGCGCTCACGATCGAGCCCGACTTGCCAGAAGGGCACGTCATGCTGGGACGCATCCAGATCTATTTCGATTGGGACTGGAGGGGAGCGAAGGCTTCGTACCGCCGTGCGATGGAACTCGCGCCCGGCAACGCGGTCGGGCGTCACGGCGCCGGCATTCTGGCGGCGAACGAGGGCCGGATCGAGGAGGCTCTGGAACTCTATCGTCGTGCGGTGGAGCAGGACCCGCTCAGTGCAGGAGGCTATGGGCGCCTCGGTGTCGCGTATCTTTCAGCCGGTCGCCCCGCCGAATCGGAAGCCGCCCTTCGGAAGGCGGTCGCGCTCGCGCCTCAGCGAATCCAGGCGCACGCGCATTTGGCCCTGGCGCTTGTCGCGCAGAGACGATTGGACGAGGCCCGTGAGGAGGCAGAAAAGGAGAGCGACGGGCTTCACCGTCTCTTGGCCTTGACCGTGATCTACTATGCGCAGGGACGGCCGAGCGATTCCGACGAATCGCTACGAGCCCTGATCGAGGAAGGAGCCGCCGGCGGGGCATTCCAGATCGCCGAGGCATACGCTGCGCGCAACGAATTCGACGCCTCCTTCGGCTGGCTCGGACGCGCTCATGAGCAGCGCGACCCTGGACTAGCCGAAATCAAGGGTTCGACGCTGCTCCGCTCTCTCCATAGCGATCCACGGTGGGGGGCGTTCTTGAAGAAAATGGGCTTCGGGGAATGAGCGCGGGGGTTCGTAACCCGATCGAAACCATCTTTGTCACGGGGCGTTCTCGGTTGTCGTCAGAGATAAGTTCCTCAGCTTAAGAGCTTAAACGCGTGGGTGGAAAGTCGCGTGGAAGTCCTCCGCCTCGCGTGGTTCTATCCCGTTCCGGGCTCTACCATTGACTGGCTCTCCGATACCGCACGTAAGCTATAGCTACAGGCCTACATAACGCGGAAGCCCCGATGACTTTAGCCACCGGGGCTCCGTATCAAGAACCACCGCCGAGTTCGCGATGGGTCACGTTTAGTTCCCCGAATGGAACCCTGTTCGAACTTTCCCCAGCCCTCCCTGGTAAACCAAGAGCAGGAGCAAAGGAGCGTGGAGTATACGCCTTACCGGTCGCGCTGCGTGCGGGTGCGAGATTGCGTTCACAGTGTACGCGGGCGGGGCGATTCCATACTGGACGGTGCTCAGTTCTAGACCTAGCATCCCATCCTCTGCGCGGTCTTCACGCCATCCGCTACCCCCGCCCACATGGAGGTTCGATGCTCTCACTTCGGACCATTTCGCCCCTGCTCCTGATCTTCGCTGTTTCGCTGTGGACGCCTCGGATGACGCGTGCCCAGGGTACGCTAGCCGGGGACCTGCCCCCGCCCAAGTCCGAAGGTCACGCACTCAGGCTGGGCCTCCTGGGCACGGGGGTGCCCATCGTCGCTGGCGCCGCGATCGCGATTCTTGGCGTGAGCCACCAAACCTACGGCGTCAACCCCTACACCATAGAGACCAGCCATCGCTGGGGTCTCGGTGTCGGGATCGTCGCGGCCGGCGCTGGCGTGATCCTTGGGCCGACACTCGGGTATCTCTACGTGGGAAGAGTGGGCGGCCTGCCGATCCGGCTGTTGCTCCCGGTCGCTGGCGTTGCCGTGGCTGCCATTCCCGCCTCCTCCTGCACTGGAGGAGAAGACTGCGGCCTCGAAGCCGCCGCCATAGGCTTCGTGGTGGGATGCGGACTGGCCCTGGTCGACGCGGGCTATGACCTCGTGCGACTCAAGGGTGTGGTACGGAGGAAGAACGAGCGGACCCGGCATGCCG
>JANLXD010000437.1:0-2296 GCA_031364935.1 Candidatus Eiseniibacteriota bacterium | reverse complement strand
GCGCGCGTCGTCGGTGCCCAGGATGCGCGGATAGTCCTCGATCAGCGCGAGCCCGCACGAGGGCGCGCTCGCGACGACCGTGAAGCCGCGGTCCACCAGGGGGAGGAGCGTGCGTAGATTCCGCTCCGCGTCGGCGCGCACCTTCTTCTCCGCGCCCATGGTGATGAGCGCGATCCCGCAGCAGACCTGATCCGGGACGACCACCTCGACGCCGTTCGCCTCGAGCACCTTCACCGTGGCGGCGGCTTCCCCCTCGGGATCGTGGAAGCGGGCGAAGCAGCCGGCGAAGTACGCCACGCGCTTCGTGATCGGGACCTGGCGAGGCGGAATGGGGCCCAGGCGCGCGTGGGCCTGCGCGCCGGCCGCGTGGCCGCCGCTCCCTGCCACCTTCGCTGACGGCGCCGCGGCCGGAGTGAGCGGGAGCGACAGCGCCTTCTTCGACGCCTTGTCCCCGGTGTGAAACGCGCGGCGGAACTGCGGCAGGTCGAGCCTCCCCGCGATCTTCCCCACCGACTCGCGGGCGCCCCGCTCCAGCGGATTTCCAATCGCGGCGTTGGCCAGCCCCGGCACGATCGAGGCGATCTTCGCCACTTTCTCCGACTGACCGAGGATCCAGTTTCGAAGCGGCATCCCGTTCTTCTCGACGAATTCGCGGCGCGCGGCGACGGCCAGGCCGGGGATGTCCACCTGGCTCGGGCATTCGCTCAGGCAGAGCTTGCAGTTGAAGCAGGAGTCCATCACTTCCTTGAACGGCTTCTCGGTGAGCATGCCGGGCTCGAGCGCGCCGCGGATCAGCTCCATCAACAGCGACGCCTTGGCTCGCGCGCTGTGGGGCTCGAGGAGCGTGGTGCTCCCCACCGGGCAGTAGTCGCGGCACGTGCCGCAGCCGTGGCAGTGCTCGACCATCGCCCGGTAGTCGGGCTCGTCGAAGACGGTCCCCGTGGTGACGTACTCGTTGGTGTAGCGCAGAGAGTCCCCGGGGAAGGTGGCCGCGCCGGAGATCACCACGCCCGGATTCAGGATTCCATCCGGGTCGAGCGCCCCCTTCACCGCGGCCATCACGTCATACGAATCCGGGTACTGCCGGCGCAGGTAGGGCGCCCGAAGCACGCCGTCCCCGTGCTCGCCGGTGATCGTTCCGCCCAGGCGCCACGTCAGCTCGAAGGCCTCCTCGGCCATGGCCGACATGCGCGCGACGAACGTGCTTTCGTGCGGATCCAGGAGCGGCACCACGTGGACGTTTCCGTTCCCCGCGTGCCCGAAGATGACGTAGCGCGTCCGGTGCCTCGCGAAGATGGTGCGCAGGCCTCCGATGTACTCCCCCAGCGCCTCGACCGGCACCGCCGTGTCGTCGATGAAGTTCATGGGCTTCTCGACCGGCTCCGCGCGGTAGACCAGGGGAAGCGCCGCGCGCCGGACCGACCAGAGCGCCGCGCGCTCCGTCTGGTCGCGCGCCGCGCGGAAGTCGAGCACCTTGCCGGGCCGGGCGGCCACCCACTCCTCGAGCGCCGCGAGACCGGTGCGCGTCTCGTCTTCGGTTTCCCCCTCGAACTCGACCAGGAGCCCCGCCTCGAACCGCTCCGGGATCAGGTCGCGGAGATCGGGGCGGTCCTGCCGCACGAACGCGAGCACCGTGTGGTCCATCGCCTCGATCGCGGATGCGCCCGCGCGGCGCGCTTCCAGCACGGCGTCCACGGCTTCGTGCCACGAAGCGAAGTAGAGGAGCGCGACCGAGGTGGCCTGGGGCCGCGGAACCAGCCGCATCACCGCCTCGGTGACAATGCCGAGCGTCCCCTCCGACCCGCACAAGAGCCGCAGCGGGTCGAAGCGCGGGTCGATGGACGAGACCCTGTCGCCGGGACTCCACGCGCCCCAGAGGTCGTAGCCGCACGAGTTCTTGTTCGCCCTCGGCCGCTCGGGCAAGAAGTCGGGCGCGCCGGCGCGAAGGATCTCGGTGACCCGCTCGGCGGCACGCGCCCACGTCGCGGGCGCGCTGGCCGGCGCGTCGTCCCCCAGTCGCACCACGGTGCCGTCGTGAAGCACCACGGTCATCGCGAGGAGATGGTCCTTGGTCGCTCCGTGGCGGAGCGTGTGGGCGCCGGCCGCGTTCGTGCCGATCGTCCCGCCGATCGTGCAGAAGTCGCCCGACGAGGGGTCGGGGCCCAGGCGGAGCCCGTAGGGCGCCGCGGCCTTCTGCACGCGCGTGTGGATGGCGCCCGGCTCCATGCGGACGCGCTTCTGCCCCGGGTCCACTTCCAGCACGTGGTGCATGTGCGCCGAGAAGTCGAGGACGATG
>JANLXD010000431.1:0-1504 GCA_031364935.1 Candidatus Eiseniibacteriota bacterium | reverse complement strand
CCGGTGACGGACGCCAATCTCTCGACGAACCAGCAGGACAACGTGACCGGATCGGGAGGCGACAACAGCGTCGCCCAGTCCACATTCACCTACGATTTCAACCAGCTCTGGGGCACGCTTTCGGCCATGGCCGACAACAGCTTCACCGGGGCCCAGGGTTGGTCCTCCGCCACGACGGCCTACGGTTCGCTTGCGAACCCCAAGATCACCGCGGTGAACGGGAATCTGGACATCGCCGGCACCTGGACCGGCGCAGGGATCCTCATCGTGAACGGACACCTCAAGATGACCGGCGGCTGCATGTTCAAAGGGATCGTGATCGCCATGGGCGACATCGACGTCGCCGGCGGTGGGCCGGCCGACGTGGCCCGCATCGTGGGCTCGGTCATCTACCAGGGATCACTGATCAACGACAACAAGACCGCGGGATCGGGACGAATCTTCTACTCGTCCGAAGCCATCAACTCCGCGATGACGCTGAACCGCTACACGCTCGCCTGGTGGCGCGAGCGCTGATCGTATCCGCTGTACGGAAGGGGAGAACACCATGACTCACGAGATCGGACCGGATCGGCAGGCCCGCCGCAGCGAGGCGGGAAACACGCTCATCATCGCGCTCCTGGTCCTCTTTCTATTGACGTCCCTGGGCGTGTCGTACGTCGCGGTGACGAAGGGTGAAAAGCAGCTCGCCGGGAACCAGCTCGTTGGAACCCAGGCCTTCGCGAACGCGGAGGCCGGGATCACCGAGGCTCTCATCCGCATGTCGAATCCAAACGACACCGGCTTCGGCGGGAGTTACATCGGCCAGCAGCCGCCCTACACCGCGGGATGGGGCGTCTACATCGTGAACGATCCCGGCGGCTCCGGAACCGACCCTCAGTACAATGCCACCATCACGGACGGACTTAATAACGACACCAACGCGGCGATCGACGAGTCGAGCGAGCACTACCCGGAAACCGGTTCCAAGCAGAACGGCATGGCGCTGAACGCCAAGCTGGACTACCCGTGGGTCAAGGTGCGCTACAAGCTGAACGGCGCGAACCAGACCGTCCTTTTCGGGGACCACGACAACGATCCGACCACGCCGCCGCGGGAGAACCTCGTCCGCGGCATTCCCAAGATCATCATCACCAGCGCGGGGCGGCGTGGAAACGGAAACCGTCTCGTGACGGTCGAGGCGGTCAAGTGGCCGCTTCCGCCGGTGCCCGGCTCCGTCTACACCGAAGGCGCGATGACCTTCAACGGCAACTCGTTCTACATCGACGGCCACGACCACAACTACACGGCGCCATACGACACGGTGTCCGGAGGAACGTCGCTTCCCGGAATCGCGACTCCCAACGACCCCAACGTCATCGCGTCCCAGCTGAGCGGGCAGCAGCAGGACAACGTGCAGGGCTCGGGCTCCGATCCGAGCGTCCGCCCGTCGAACGTGAACCTGGATCTTCCGTCGATGGCGGCGACCTGGAGCGACATGGCCGACATCACCCTGGTCGGCAAC
>JANLXD010000384.1:0-4640 GCA_031364935.1 Candidatus Eiseniibacteriota bacterium | reverse complement strand
CGTCGAGGAGAAGGACGCCATCCCCAAGGAACGGAAAATCCGGGAAGTGAACTCGGGGATGTACTGCTTCGACAAGGAGTCGCTGGGGCACGCGCTCGGCCTCCTCAAACCCGATAACGCCCAGAAGGAGTACTATCTGACCGACACCCTCGCCATCTTGAAGGGTCTCGGAAAGCGCGTCGGGATCGAGCGCGCCGACGACTTCCGGGAGTGCCTCGGCGTGAATACGCCGGAGCAGCTCCATATGGTCGAGAAGACGCTTCACGCCTGGGGAGAGGGGTGACGTGGAGCGTTTGTGGGCAGGCTGGAGAATGGCGTACGTCGCCCCGGAAAAGCGCCCCGGACGGCGTCCTCGCAAGGGAAAGGCGGCCTGCCTCTTCTGCGAGATGGCGGCAAAGCGGCCGGCCGGGAAGAACCTGATCCTCGCGGTGACACCGCTCGCCCTCGTCATGATGAACCTCTACCCGTACAATGTGGGGCACGTGATGGTCGCGCCGCGCAGGCACCTGGCATCTCCGGAGGGGATGAAGCCGGAGGAGGCCGTGGAGGTGACGTCGTGGCTGGGGCGCATGATCGGAGCGATCAAGCGCGAGTACCGGCCCCACGGATTCAACCTGGGCGTCAACCTCGGCCGGGTCGCGGGCGCGGGGATCGTGGGACACCTGCACTGGCATATCGTGCCGCGGTGGAACGGCGACACGAATTTCATGCCCTTGCTGGCGGACACGAAGGTCCTGCCCGAACCGATCGGCCGGACGTATCAGAGACTTCGCCGGGCCCTCGACGGCCCGGCGCCTCGGCGCCGCGCGCGCTGAGGACGGCGGAGGCGGCGGATGGGCAAGAAGTCGCGCTCCGGGACTCCGGCGCTGGATCTGTCGATCGCGGGTCTATTCGTGCTGATCGCGTTCTGCGCCGTCTCGGTCGCGCTCCGGGTGGGGCCGCAGACCACCGGAAAGCCGAAGCAGCCGATCCGCATCGAGCTTTTGAACGGAAGCGGCCGCGCCGGGGTGGCGGGGGAGCTGGCCTCCTACCTGCGGGACGGCGGGTTCGACGTGCTCGACGTGAGCAACGCGGACCGCTCGGATTACCGGACGACTTTGGTCGTGAATCGGACGGGAGCCGGCGAACCGGGTAAGATCGTGGCCGAGTACCTGGGGACGCGCCACGTGATCCAGCAGATCTCTTCCCAGGAAATGATCGACGTCACGGTCATCGTGGGCCGCGACGCCCGGCGCTTGACGCAAGCGCCATGACACCCCACGGAGCCCGGCCCAAGCCGGCTCGGAGAGGCAAACCAGAACCATGTTCAACATCGGACCTCAGGAGCTCTTCTGGCTCTTTCTGATCGTGCTTCTGATCTTCGGGGCCAAGCGGATTCCCGAGATCGGCCGGTCGATCGGACGCGGGATCCAGGAGTTCAAGAAGGGAATACGCGAGGTCGAGACCGAGCTGCAGATCACCGACAAGGCGCCCGCGGCACCCACGGCGCCCATGTCCCGAGAGGCGACGCCGCCGGCGCGGCCCATCACGCCCGAGGATCGGCAGCCGTAAAACCCGCCTCACGTCGCAGGCGGAGCTGGGGCCCGGGGGGCGCCCGGGACGGCTCGTATGATGTCGCCATCGTCGGCGGCGGGCCAGCCGGCCTGAGCGCCGCGCTGATGCTGGGCCGGGCGCGCCGGCGGGTTCTCCTGTTCGACCACGGGCGGTATCGAAACGCCGCCTCTCGCCACATGCACGGCTACCTCTCCCGGGACGGCCTCCGTCCCACCGCGTTCCTGGGTATCGGACGGCGGGAGCTTGCGGCCTATGGCGTCGAGATTCGCGGCGAGGAAGTCCTCGAGGTGCTCCCCCAGGGCGCCGGATTTGACGTGGTCCTGGCCCGCGGGAGGATCGCCGCCGCGAAGAAGCTCCTCCTCGCCAACGGGGTCGTCGACCGCATCCCCGCGATTCCCGGCATCGAGTCCCTCTACGGGAGGAGTGTCCACCACTGCCCCTACTGCGACGCGTGGGAATGGCGCGACCGCCGGCTCGCGGTGTACGGACGCGGGCGCGGCGGCGTGGATCTCGCGCACTCGCTGCTGACATGGAGCCGGGACGTCGTGCTGCTGACCGACCGGGGCCGCGTCGCTCCTGACGAGGCGACCGAGTTGGACGCCCGCGGAGTGCGGATCGTTCCCAATCGCATTCTCCGCCTGGAGGGGAACGGCGGGAGCCTTCGGAGCGTGGTGTTTCAGAATCGAGAGCCTCTCGCGCGGGACGCTCTCTTTTTCTCGACGGGAAACCAGCAAAGCTGTTCGATCGCGATACGGTTGGGCTGCCGGATCACCCCGAAGGACGCCGTGTGGACCAACCGCTACGCCGGTACGAACGTTCCGGGGGTCTACGCGGCGGGGGACGCCGCCTGGGCGGTGCAATTCGTGATTGTGGCGGCGGCCGAGGGAGCGAAAGCGGCTGTCGCGATCAACCGGGAGCTACACGCCGAGGAGAGGCACCTGGCCCGGACGCGCCGATCCCCCAAGTAGCCCGCATTCGCGGGCCCTTTCGGGCCGTCCCGATGTAGCCCCCGTCCCTACGCGGGCAACATTTCTACACGCTCCACAATGGAGCCCCGCCAAATCCCGCGCCCGCCACAGCTTTTCAGACTCCCCCTCCATGGCATACGTGATGCAGTAGCCCCACTGGTCAGGGCAATCAATCATGTCTCTCAACTCAGGAGGCTGTTATGCAGATCGATAACCTGGAAAAACTGTTCATCGACATGCTCAAGGACACCTACAACGCCGAGAAGCAGATCATTCGCGCGCTTCCCCGGATGGCCAAGGCGGCCACGAACGATGAGCTGCGGGGGGCCTTCAACACACATCTCCGCCAGACGGAGAAGCATGTGGAGCGGCTGGAGCGAATCTTCAAGGAGATCGGAAAGCCTGCGCAGGGCAAGCGTTGCGCCGGGATGGAAGGGCTGCTGGAGGAAGGGAAGGAGCTGCTGGAAGAGGACGTGGACGAGGAGGTGTTGGATGCCGGGATGATCGGTGCCGCCCAGAAGGTCGAGCACTACGAGATCTCGGCCTACGGCACCCTCAAGACCTACGCACAACTCCTGGGCCACGACAAGGCGGTGGGCCTGCTCGAAGAGACGCTGAAGGAGGAGAAGGAAGCCGACCGCATTCTCACCGAGATCGCCGAGCGTACGATCAACGTCGAAGCGATGCAGGGCGGAGACAGAGAGTAGCGGGGCCGCTTTCCCCGCTACCCCCGTTCCGCACTAAGCCTCGAAGTACTGGCTGCGGTAATCCTTGATCTTGGCGTGACGGCGCAGGTTCTGCATCCATTCGACAAACAGGACCTGACGCCGCTCGCCGAGCAGGGATTGGCGCACCTGCGCCTCCTGCTTCTTGAACTCCTCTTCCGTCGGAACCGCGTGGCCCTCGACCAGCGCCACGAAGACGCCGCCGTCGCCCGTGAAGGCGGGACTCCACGTATTGGGCGGCAGCGCGAAAAGGGCGCCGACGACGCGCGGCTCCCGCTGGCCGACGCCGGGAATGAACCCGTTCCGCGTCACGCCGTCCCCGTTCACCACCTTGCCGTGGAGACGGGCCGCGACCTCGGTCTCCTTCGCACCGGCCGCGAGCATCGCCCGGGCCTGCTCCGCCGCCTCCTTGGCACGCTGCATCTGGAGCGACCGGATCAGCTTGACCTTGGCCTCGATCTGCATCTGGTTCAGCGGACGGGTGCCGTTCGAGCGCTTGTCCGCGATCTGGAAGATGAAGTAGCCGTTCTCGGTCGGCACTGCCGAGGACACGTCGCCCGGCTTGGAGCGGAACATCCAATTCTCGACCTCGGGGAAGCGCTGCAGCACGTCGTTGCCGCTCTGACCGTAGGAGAAGTAGGCCGAGGTGAAGGACCGGAGGCCCATCTTGGTGGCGACCGCGTCCAGCCCCGACTTCTTCGCGTCCTTCTCCGCCTTGGCCACGAGCTCGCGCGTGGCGCGAACCGCGTTCGCCCCCGGCTCGACCCGCACCGCGATCTCCCGGTAATGGAGCTTCTCGCGTTTGGTCTTCGGGTCGACGTAGCGCTTCTCCACCTTGAAGAGGTGGAGCGACCGCTCTTCCTGGAGGATGTCCGAGAACTGTCCCGGCCCGATGCTCCTTAGTCCCTGGCGGAACGCCGGTCTCAGGTCGTCGATAAAGGGCTCGGTTCCGGGGTCGCCGCCGCGGCTCGCGGACTGGAGGACCGAGTAGGTTCTCGCGAGAGACGCGAACGAGTCGGGCTGCGCCCGGGCCATGTCGAGGACTGTCCGCATGCGCTCGCGCTCGGCCGAGAAGTCGCTGGCGTCGGGTTTCCGGGGAATCAGGACGACCGCGGTCTTCAGCTCTTCGGGGCCCGTGAAGTCCTCGGGGTGCGCCTTGTAGTACGCCTCCACGTCCGCGCCGCCGATGCGCGTGGTGTCGACCGCGAAGCTGTCGGGGGCGAAGAGGATGCCTCGGAACTTGATGTGGTCGTTCTGGAGGAGGAAACGGTCGCGCACGTCCCCTTCCGAGACCTTGGCGGCGGCCACCACCTGCTCTTGGAGCTTCTGGATCGGGAGATTCTCCGCGACCAGCGCCTCCACCTGTCCCCAGGGCACCTGCGAGTTGGGATTG
>JANLXD010000394.1:0-3519 GCA_031364935.1 Candidatus Eiseniibacteriota bacterium | reverse complement strand
CGGCCGCCCTGCGGCGGCACGTTGGCAACGGTGCCCTCGAGGATCTTGAGGAGCGCCTGCTGCACGCCCTCGCCCGAGACGTCGCGGGTGATCGAGGGGTTCTCGGACTTGCGCGAGATCTTGTCCAGCTCGTCGATGTAGACGATCCCGTGCTCCGCGTTCACCACGTTGAAGTCGGTGGCCTGGAGCAGGCGGACCAGGATGTTCTCCACGTCTTCCCCGACGTAACCCGCCTCGGTCAGGCAGGTGGCGTCGACGATCGCGAACGGCACTTTGAGAATGCGCGCGAGCGTGCGGGCCAGGAGCGTCTTCCCGGTGCCGGTCGGCCCGACCAGGAGGATGTTCGACTTCTCCAGCTCCACGTCCTCGACCGCGCCGCCGGAGTAGATCCGCTTGTAGTGGTTGTAGACGGCGACCGAGAGCGTCTTCTTCGCGCGGTCCTGCCCCACCACGTAATCGTCGAGGACCTTCTTGATCTCGGCCGGCTTTGGGAGCGACCCCTTGGGGAGGCCCGCCGCGTGGTCCGTTTCGCCTTCGAGGATGTCGTTGCACAGCTTGACGCACTCGCTGCAGATGTAGACGGACGGGCCGGAGACGAGGCGGCTCACCTCGTCTTGACCGCGACCGCAGAAGCTGCAGCGGATGGGGTGCGGCGAATGGACGCGCTTCTTCATGGTCTAGGCCTCGAGAGCTCGATCAGCCGACGGGCACCGGCTCGGGTCGTTTCTCCTTAAGCGAGTCTATCTTCGCGATCACCTTGTCCACGATCCCGTACGCCTTCGCCTCCTCCGACGACATGAAGAAGTTGCGATCGGTGTCCTTCTCGATCTTCGGCAGAGGCTGCTCGGTGTGCCGGACCAGGATCTTGTTCAACTCGGTGCGCAGCGTCAGGATTTCCTTCGTGTAAATCTCGATGTCCGTGGCCTGCCCCTGGCTGCCTCCCAGCGGCTGGTGAATCATGATGCGCGAATGCGGCAGTGCCGAGCGCTTGCCGTGCGCTCCGGACGCGAGGAGCAGCGCCGCCATGCTGGCCGCCTGCCCCATGCAGATCGTCGCCACGTCCGGCTTGATGAATTGCATCGTGTCGTAGATGGCCAACCCCGCCGAAACCACGCCGCCGGGCGAGTTGATGTACAGGTTCACGTCGCGGTCCGGGTCCTCGGACTCGAGGAACAGGAGCTGCGCGATCACGAGATTCGCGATGACGTCATCGATCGGCGTCCCGATGAAGACGATTCGATCCTTGAGCAGCCGGGAAAAGATATCGTAGGCCCTCTCCCCGCGCCCGCTCTGCTCCACCACCATGGGTACCAACCCCATTTCCGATTACCTCCCCTGGCTGCCTCTAGGACCCTACTGGCTGATGCCCCACACATCGGGAAAAACTCGCGTCATCTTAAGGCGTTACGATCAGCGATTTGGGGCGCGCCTTCTCGCGCAAGAGCCCCAGCACCTTCCGTTCGGCGATGTGACCCCGGATCCGCTCCCGCTGCCCTTCGTGGCGCAGAAGCCGCTCCGTCTCGGTCGCGTTCAGCTCCCCCTCGGCGGCGGCCCGGAGCGCCTGGTCGATCTCCTCGGCGGCCACCTGCACCGCCTCGGCGCGCACCAGCGCATCCAGCAGGATGTCCCGCTTCAGCCGTCGCTCCGCGTGGGGTCGGTATTCGGCGCGGAAGCGTCCCGCGTCGTCCTCGGTAAGCTCCCGGCCCTCGCGGTTTAGACGCTGGAGCAGCTCATCCAGATACTCGGCCACCATCGTTTCCGGCAGCTCGAACGGATTCTTCTCGATGAGCTGATCCACCAGGGCCTCGTCCTGGTCGCGCTGGAGGGCGATGCGCGCCTCTCCCTCCATATTGAGCCGAATCCGGGCGCGAAGCTCGGCCAAATCGCGCGTGCCGGCCACTTCGACGGCGAGCTGGTCGTCCAGCTCACGCTGGCGGCGCTCCCGAACCCCCTTCACGCGCACCGAGAAAGTCACGTTCTTGCCCCGCAGCTCCTCGTTGCCGAACTCGTTGGAGTACTGCACGTCGAACGTGACGTGGTCCCCAGCCTTCTTCCCGACCAGGTGCTCCTTGAAAGCGGGCAGGAGGCCGGCGGCCGAAAGCTCGATCTGCGAGTCCTTCTGCTCCGAGCTCCGGATGGGCTTTCCCTTGGCATTCAGCCGGCCGTAGTCGACCAGGAGGGCGTCCGCCTCGGTGGCGGGACGGTCCACGTCCACCCACAGCGCCGCACGCTCCCGGAGGTCCTCCAGGGCCTTCTCGACTGCCTCGTCGGGCACGTCGGTATCCCGGGTCGGTAGCTCCAAACTGTCATAGTTTTTGGGAGTTACGTCCGGCTTAATCTCGACCTTGGCCTCGTAGGTCAGAGGCTTCCCGCGATCGAACGTGATCTTTTCGATGGCGGGGTAGGTGATGGGCTCTAACCGGTTCTCCTTCACCGCAGACTCGTACGAGCGCTTGACCGCCCGCTCGAGCACGTCGTGCTCGAGGGAGTGGCCAAACTGCTGCTCCAGGACGCTCCGGGGGACCTTTCCCTTCCGGAACCCCGGAATAGTGGCCTTGCGGCGGTAATCCTCGATCACCGCCTCGAAATCGGCGTCCAGCTCTTCGGCCGGCACCTCGATGGTCAGCGTCTTCTCCCAGACGCCGCTGTCCCGAACCTCGACCCTCAATTCCGTGCCCCTCACGGGTTAACTTGGTGCGAGAGGGGGGAGTTGAACCCCCACGAGTTTCCTCACAGGATCCTAAGTCCTGCGCGTCTGCCAGTTCCGCCACTCTCGCAAGCGGACTGTGCCTTCCTGATCTCCATGGTAACACCGAAGTGCTTGCACAACAAGAGGATTGCCCCGGCGGGGCGGCGTCAGGCCCTGGCCCCCGGAACCACCGCTTCCACGACGCGCGCGACCACTTCGTAGCGGCCGAAGGAGGGCATGAGATAGGCCCCTTCCACGAGCGCGCGGGCTTCCACCAGGAGATCCAGGCACATCTCGATGCCCACATCGATCCCGCGATCGCCCGCGTCGCGCATCGCCTTCCGCGCGGGCTCGGGGATCACGATCCCCGGCACCTCGTTGTGCAGGAACTCGGCGTGGCGATGGCTCTGGAGCGGCAGCAGGCCGAGCAGGATCGGGATGCGCGGCGTGCCCACGGCCTTCAGAAAGCGGGTGAGCGTGGCCAGCTCGTAGAGCGGCTGCGTCATCGCGAATTCGGCGCCCGCCTCGACCTTCGAGCGGAAGCGCGTGATCTCCGCGGGCAGATCCTCGGCGGTGGGATTGACGGCGCAGCCGATCACGAACCGCGTCGCCTCGCCGATCGAGTTGCCGCCCAGGTCCATCCCCGCATTCAGCTTCCGGAGGATGCCGATCAGCCCGACTGAATCGACGTCGAAGACCGCGGTCGCGTTGGGGTAATCCCCCGCGCGCGGCGGGTCGCCCGTCAGGGCCAGGATGTTCCGGATGCCGAGCGCGTGCGCGCCCATCAAGTCCGACTGGATCCCCATGAGATTCCGGTCGCGGCAGGTGAA
>JANLXD010000386.1:0-8636 GCA_031364935.1 Candidatus Eiseniibacteriota bacterium | reverse complement strand
TCGAGCGAACCTCGACCGCGCCTTCGACGTTGATCGTCGAGTAATTCGTCGAATCGGGGATCTCGAACCGGTCATAGCCGCCGCCGATCTCCAGGCGGACATCGGGAGTGGCCCAGTCCGTGTAGGAAAGAGTGGCCCGATGTCGGCGCTCGCGCACGACCCCCGTCCGCACGTAAGCCTGCCGCTCCGAGAACCCCTCGAGCCGCCATATTCCCGGCCCGCCGGTCACAGCCGGGGCGTCCAGCGCCAGGAGCACCCGCGGCCGGTTCTGCTGGAATCGCCAGCGCGCGGTCCACACTTCCCCCAGCCGGAGCAGGCTCGATACGCGCAGCGCGGCTTCGTTCGACGCGGCCGCGCGCGCCGCGGTCATTCCCGCGTCCACCACGCCGTCGAACACGAGCGGTCGCTCCACCACGGCCACGTTCACCTGCGCGCCGCCCGCGGCCAAGGGTTTCAGCGCCAGGCGGGCGGAAGTGACCGAGGGAAGCTCCGACAAGCGCCTCTCGGCGCGCCGGTACTCCGCCCACGTGAGCAGCTCACCCGAAGGCAGGTCCACCTGATCGGCGACCGCCTCGTAGCGCGTGCGGCGGAGTCCGTCCACGCGAGTGAGATCCGCCTTCGGCTCGGAGACGTGATTCCATGCGCCCAGGGCGCCTCGCACGTCGCCGCTCAGATAGCGGCTCCCCGCGAGCAACCGCCACGTGTAGGCGTCGCCGGGTTCCAGCACCAGCGCGCGCTGCGCCAGGAACGCGGCCGCCGGGTACAGCTTCGCGCGGAACTTGAGGCCCGCCAGCTCGCGCACCGGTGCCGCCGATTCGGGACAGAGCGAAGCGGCCGCCGAAAGGAGTCCCTCCGCCTCGGCGTACGCCCCGGCCCGCGCCTTTCGGATTCCGGCGTCCACCAGCGCGTCGCAGCCGGCAACGGGGGGACGCCCGGTGATGTCGGGAATGCCGGGGGTATCGAATCCAGTGGTGTCGGGCGGCGGCGGCGGAGCCGTCACATCGTCGCGCGCCGGCGCGCGGGTATCGGCGCCCAACTCCCGCGGCGGCAAGACGAGCAGCGCCCAGCGCCCGGCCGAGGACCACGCCCGCCCAAAGTCCTCTTCGGTCTCGACGCGGAACGGCGCGACGGCGGGGTCGTGGAGAATCACGCCGCCGTTCGCCCACGCGAGGAGCACCACGTAGTGCGCCACGCTCGACCCCGCGTCCACCAGGGCGATCACCGGCCTGCCGCGCGCCAGATGATCCTGCACGTCCGCGCGGGTGGCCTGGATCGGGAACGCGGACCAGCCGCGGCGGCGCACTTCGGCGACCAGCGAGTCGCCGCGGATTCCGGGCTCGCCGGGTGCCATCAGCCGCGCAAAATCCTCGGCGCGAACGCGCGGCTCACCCCAGTAGCGAAGCACCATCGCCAGCGCAGCCCCGCCGCACAGGGCCTCGCTCTGCGGCACATAGGGAACGTCCAACAGCCGCACGGGCTCCCGCGGTCGCGCGCTCCGCGCCGCGGCGGAGTCCGGCCGGGGGAGTCGCGTCGGAAACTCGATCGGCGGCGCCCCCTCAGCCACGCCGCCCAAAAGGAAAGCGGCCGACGCGATAAGGACGCCGGCCGCTAGCCGTCTTGTCATCAATTGTCGTGCTTAGAGAATCGCAATCAGAATCACCAGAGCCGCCACGATCACGATCACCATCATCCAGGACATCGTCATGGTCTTGCCGCCGATGACGTCCGCGTTCACCTGCCGAGCCTGCGACGCGAGCCGCTGGAGCTCGACGCCGGAGAGAACCCCGACCGCCGCGTCAGCGCGCTGCAGATCGAGTCCCGCGTTGCCGGCGATTCGCTGGAATTCCGGGCGAGCCATGAGGTCCCGAATCTCCTGCCGGTCAGCGTCCTCAGAGTGGAGCTGCGTGTCCATCTGAGCCTGGATCTCGGTATCGGTGACGATATGGTTGGCGGGCTCGGCGGCGAAGCCGGTGCCCGACGTGAGGCAGAAAAGCATGAGTGCTGCGGAGAGGGCGAACGACAGCATGCGAATCGACTTCATAGAACCTCCTGGGCGCGACTCAAGCCGCGCCTCATATAGAGACTTACATCTTTCGCAAATAGAGGCTTACGTCCTTTGAACCGGCGCATCCAGCGCCATCAGAAGCTTCGGGTCCTGGTTGTAGATGTCCATGGCGTAGCGGGTCTCGCCCGAAGCGCCCACGCTCACCGTCCAGTAGACGATGATCACGGGGAACGGATCTTTCAAATTCACGTCCTGCTTCTCGCCGCTCGCGATGGCTTCTTGGATCCGCCCCTCGTCCCAACCTTGAGGCTCTAGCAAGGTCTTTGCCAAATCGAGCGCATTCTCCAGCCGAATGCAGCCGTGGCTGAACGTTCGCACGTTATTGTCGAAAAGGTGCTTGCTCGGGGTGTCGTGGAGATAGATGTCGTACTTGTTCGGGAACAGGAACTTCACAGCGCCGAGCGCGTTCTTCGGTCCCGGAGGCTGCCTGATCGTGAAGCGGTCCAGGTCATCCCGATTGACGGAGCCAGGATCCACCTCGTTTCCGTTCCCATCGTAGAGGCGCAGCCCCTTCTTCTGGAGCGCGGCCACCCCGTCCGGCATTAGCTCGTTCACGATGATCGAGCGCGGCACCGTCCAGTCAGGGTTCAAGACCACCGTGCGCATCAGCGAGCGGAAGGTGGGCGTCTCCTTCCCTTCCTCGCCGACCTGCGTGCGCGCCTCCCAGACATTCTTCCCGCCCTGGATCAGGTACGCCTTGAACGCTGGAATGTTGACGAGCATGAACTTGTCCGGAAGGTCGCTCAGCACCCATCGCGCCCTCTCGAGATTCACGCGCACCTGCCCCGCGCGCGCCTGGGCGGGCACGTTCATCGCGGCCACCGTGAGCTTGTCAACGAGGCCGGACTCGGCCAGGCGATGCCGCGCCTGGAACAGCTTGACGGCGTCGACCAGCTCCGGCTCGTAGAGGTTGGGATTGCTTCCGGGCTGCCCCTGGAATTCACCGCTCACGGAGAGCCGCTTTCGCACTGTCGGGATCCGCGAATCGATTCCGCCGCGCTTGATCGTCGGGCCGGCCGGCACCGTCGGCCATCCGCCCATGGCCACGACGCTCTTCATCTGAGCCAACTCTTTCACCAGCCCCTTGTAGATGAAATGGTCCGGACGCGTGTGCTCGATCGCCTCTCCGACGTTGCCCGAGGATTGAACCTGCTTCAAAGTCTCCTCGAGCGGCGGCGCGCCGTCGCGAGGGTCCATGTTCCAGGCGGGATTCACCGAGGCCGGGCGCACCCGGCCGTACTTCATATGGTCCACGATCCCGGCGACCGCGTCGGTGAGGAGCACGTCCAGGTCCCCTTCCAGCTCAGCGTTGGTTCCCTCTTTCCGCTTCAGCACCAGCTCTTCGATCACCTTCAAGTGATAGTCGGCGGGATCGAGCCCGTCGGCGCCGACGCCGCGGATGGCGAGGATGACCTGGCTGCCTTCCTTCTCCTCCCAAGCGGGTTTTCCCTGCCGGGCTTTGTAGAAGCGGACGACGGCGCCTCGGTGGATGAGGCGCTCGTTCCGGACCGCGGCGTCGCTCGTCGCGAGCTCGGTGACGCGGGTCTGGACCTGCTTCTCGACCTGGGCGGGCGCGGGACCGGAGCTGCATCCGGCCACGACGAAGAAGAATGTGACTGCCGAAATTATTCTGCGAATGGTGGTCATCCATGACTCCTGGTATACGGGAAGGTCAGCGGTCTCCCGGATGCGCGCTCGAGTAGAGGATATGGGTCTTCATGCGGAACTGATCGTAGGGCACGATGTCTCCCATCCAGGCGTACACCGAATCCCGAGAGCCGGCACTCATCTTTTCGTAGCCGATCGCGATGAGCCGACCGTCCTTGTCGAAGAACTCGGAGAGAAATTCGTATGGCTTGGCCGAGACGTGTGGATGCTTGCGCGGCTCCTGGCGCACCGAGTAGCCGAGCAGCCGACCGGAGGGGTAGTAGGTGTAGTCATGCGTCACGAGCCGGGAGCTGTCGGGCTCGTACCACAGGCGCTCGATCAGCTTCTTGTGCTCGTTCCACGAGTAGCGCGGGCCCCACCCCGCGTTCGACGAGTTCCACCCGGAGCCGGCGTGATCGTAGAAGAGCATCAGCCGGTGCTCGGGCTCGGCGTCCTTGAGTGACGCCAGCGCGATCGCGTCGTCGTCGTCCCAGGCGTGAATCCGACGGACGCACGGCACGCCCGCAATCGTCATCTTCTCGGGCCAGTTTTCCGGCCTGTCCAGGCGAGGGTCGCCCATGGGGAAGGCCGGCACCTGCGCGGCCGCGAGGTGGACCCGCCCCCGGATCGAGGTCGGGAGTGCCCCCCGGGTCCAGGGCTTCTTGCCCTCGGCCAGCAGGAGCGCCGGGATCGCGACGAGTACGGCGGAGGCCAGTATCACCCGGCCCCATCTGGGGGTACGCGACTTCATGTAAAAAGGATAACAGAATCGGGGGCCCGGCCCGCCCGTCTCAGGGCGACGTCAGTCCCGCGGCACGCCGATGTCGCGCCACATCTTCCACTGGCCCTGCTCGTACTTCCAGATTTCCACGAAGTGCCCCGAGTCGATCACAGCCTTGCCGCCCTTCACCGGGACGGTCTCGAACACGTACTTCCCCCGCTCATAGGCGCGATCGCCCACGATGTTCAGGTCCTGCGTCGTAATCGAGCCGTGGCGCATCCGAATCTTGGAAAACACGCGGTTCATGTGGGCGGCGATCGAGTCGCGTCCCATGATGTGCCCGCCACCCTGCATAAGCTGCGCGCCGTCCTCTGCGAAAATGTTCGCGAAGAGATCGGCGCTTCCGGTCCTCCACGCCTGGAGGAACTGCGCGTTTCCCGAGTCGACGTCGGCGCGCACCCGCGCGGACTCGGGCTGGAAGGCCATGCTGTCCAGGTCCGAGGGGATGCTCGCGGACTTCTTCCCGTCCGAGCGCTTGCCGCACGCGGCGATGGCCACGACACACATGAGACCGGCGATCACGAGTCCTGCTCTGGCGCGCATCATCATTCGAGCAGTATACCCACGCGAGCCGATCCATGTAATATCCTCCGGCGATGGCTCGATCGAGAGGTCTTCTCCTGATTGCCGCAGCCGCCCTGCTCATCGTGGGGGTGGCCATCTACGTGTCCGGGCAAGAGACGCGCGTCCCGGGTGGCGCCGCACCTGCCGGTCAGCCGCCGGTCGCCAAGCTGGATTTCGAGCAATTCCAGAAGGCCTTCAACGCAGCAGCGGACCGACCCCGCCTGCTCGTCACCTTCTCCCCCACCTGAACCATGTGTCTGCGGGGGGCCTCCGCAGTCCAACTGATCCTCGATCGGCACCCCGACTGGAAGGTGCGCGTGTTCGTGGTCTGGGAGGCCGTACGGAAGCGGGACAAGAAGGGCCCGCCCCCCGGCGTCTACGACCGGCTCAAGGATTCGCGCGTGGTGCAGTACTGGGATCCGGGGCTCAAGCTTTCCAAGCGGATCGTCCACGACATGCTCGCCAATCCCAAGCTCCGGCCCAAGGACGAGGTAATCACCGAGAAGACGATCGCCTGGGACTTCGCCGCGATCTACCCGCGTGGCGTCCGCTGGGGCAAGGAATTCCCCGCGCCGAAGTACTACGGAAAGCCGGTGCTGCGGTTCGATCGCGAGATCGAGCTGGAGCTGGGTGCGCTGAACCCGGCCCGATAGCCGCGTCGGACCCCGCCTGCCAATGACCCGAACCAAATCGTGGGTGATCGCGGCTTCGGTGATCGCCGCCATCGCGGCGATCATCTTCGTGGTGTCGCGCCAGCTCGGCGACCCGATGGGCAGCGGCGTCGAGCCACGCGTAACCGCCACCGCGCCTGCCGGCCAGCCCCCCGTGGCCTTGGTGTCGGTCGAAGGCTTTCGCCAGGCATTCAACGACGCGGACTCCACGACCCGCCTGGTCGTGATGCTCTCCCCCACCTGAGGCACGTGCCTGCGGGGGGCCTCCGCAGTCCAGAAGATGCTCCGCCGACATCCCGATTCGAAGACGCGCGTGCTGGTCGTCTGGGAGCCGGTGCAGTGGAATGATCGCCGCGGCCCGTCGAAGGGGACGTACGCGATCATCTCGGACTCCCGCGCCGCCCAGTACTGGGACCCGGCCCGCTCGCTATCCCAGCAGATCGTGAGTGATGTGATGAGGAACAGGGGTCTGCTCCCGGAGGGGGAGAATATGAATGACAAGGCGATCGTCTGGGATGCCGCGGCTGTGTTCCCGCCCGGCGTGCGATGGGAGGACGCGTTTCCGAAGCCGGCCTACGCGGGTTGGCCGGTGGTGAATGTGATTCGGGAGGTGGAGAAGGCCGCTACGGCAGGTTGATCGCGTAGCCCCCCACCATATAAATCTGCACGCTTGAGCGGCGGTCTGCATGGATTTTTCTGGTCCACCGCAGCCAGTCCGCCCCGACTCCGCTCCGCTCTTCTGCTCCTTTCGAGCCACCATACCCTCCTGAGTCGGACGCAATCGCTTTATCCCAACCATATCGACGCGCGGTGCTTGCGCGGAGCCGATCTGCATGGCAATCGCGGCACGCCGCCTGCATCCCACCAAGGTGGTCGGGAATCCCTCTCTTACATTTGGTGCGACGTCCAAGCGGTATCAAGGGGGTCTACTCATGAAGGCTTCACTCAAGCTTTTGGCTCTGGTCCTGTCGCTGGTCGCGCCGTTCGCGACGGCACATGCCCAGTCGCCCTCGCTATCCACCATTACGAACGTAACCGTGAACGCCGGCGCCGCTGCGACGGTGAACGTGGTCGCGGTCGACGTCAGTGGCCGTCCCATCACGCTGACTTCGTCTCTTCCGTCCTTCGCGACGCTGAACACGCCGACCTTCGGGAACGGAGTCGTGGTCACCACGCTCACGCTGGCTCCGTCCGCGGTGAACGTCGGCAACTACACGGCCGCCGTGACCGCCACGGCGGGCGGCGTCGCTGACATCGAGATATTTCAGATCACGGTCAACGCCGCGGGCTCGAATCAGGCGCCGGTCGTGAATGCTCCTCCTCTGCGAGACATCACGGCCGGGTTGAACCTCAGCTTCACGGTCAGCGCCGGCGATGCGGACGCGGACGTCATCGCGTCCCTGAGCGCTTCGGGTCTCCCCGCCGGAGCCACGTTCACGCCGAACAGCTCGAACACGGTAGGAGTGTTCAACTGGACGACGACCACCGCGGATGCGGGCGAGTACGACGTCCTGTTCACGGCATCGAACGCCCTTTCGGGCGCGGCCGTAACGCATATCAGCGTCGCGAGCGCGCCTACGCTCATGATTATTCCGATCGGTGACGTCACGGTGGAGGGCGGTTCGTCCCTATCCGTGCCGGTCAGCGCGTCAGGCATCCCGGGCGCGACGGTGACTCTCACCGCCTCGCTCCCGTCATTCGCGACCCTGAATCCGCCGGGCACGGGCGTCGGAGGCGTGAACACCACGGTTACGGTGTCGCCCCCGACGGGAAGCGCGGGCACCTACCACGCCTCCGTCACCGCTACCTCGCTCGGCGTTTCCGTCACCGAGGAATTCGACATCATCGTCACGGGCGCCGGTGGACCCGCGAACCACGCGCCGGTTGTGACGGCTCCCGCGACCGCGACGGTCGCCATCGGATCGAGCCTCAGCTTCAACGTGACCGCCAGTGATGCCGACGGCGACCACGTCGATCTGTTCGGAAGCGCCCTGCCGCCGGGATCCACCTTCACGGATCACACGGACAACACGGGGACCTTCACGTGGAGCCCGGTTTCCGGTCAGGCCGGGTCGTACACGGCCTCGTTCAGCGGTCTGGATGGACGCGGCGGCAGCGGCGCGGCGAGCACGATCATCACGGTGACGGGCGGCGTGGTGCAGAACCACGCGCCGACGCTGAGCGCCCCCTTGACCCAGACGTTAAGCGAGGGCGCCAATCTCACGTTCACGGTTACGGCGACGGATCAGGACGGCGATCACGTCACCCTGACGGCGAGCGCCGTGCCTTCGGGTGCCACGTTCACTGACAACGGGAACAACACCGGGACCTTCTCGTGGACACCCGGCTCAACGCAGGCCGGCACCTATAACGTGGCGTTCAATGGAAACGACGGCAACGGCGGCAACGGCACGGCGAGCACGACCATCACCGTCAACGACGTCGCTGCCCAGAACCACCCGCCGACGCTGAGCGCCCCTCTGACTCAGTCGGTGAACGAAGGGGTCAATCTCACGTTCACGGTTACCGCCACGGATCAGGACGGCGATCACGTCACCCTTACGGCGACTTCGGTGCCGTCAGGCGCCACGTTCACCGATCTGGGGAACAACAGCGGGACCTTCTCGTGGACGCCCGGCTCGACGCAGTCCGGCGTCTACAACGTGACGTTCAACGGGGACGACGGACACGGCGGCACGGCCACCGCGGTCACGACCATCACGGTCAGCGATGTCGCCGTGGGCGGTGGCGAGGTGCCTGGCCAGGCGTGCCTCATCGGTCCGTTCAATCCCCAGAGCGAAACCACCTGCTTCCGTCTGAAGCCGGTCAACGGCTCGTTCGACGTTCGCGATGTCGTCCTGTCCAGCATCAGCCTCGTCTTCCATGGTCAGTCGATAGCGGCCCCGAG
>JANLXD010000347.1:0-2623 GCA_031364935.1 Candidatus Eiseniibacteriota bacterium | reverse complement strand
GCTCGGCGCACCTGCTCGAGCACCTGCTGTTCAACAAGAGCACCGCGAACTTCGGCAAGGCGAACAAGAAGCCCACGTTCCAGGAGATGCTGTCGGAGGCGGGCGCCGACTTTGGTTCCACCAACATGACGACCTGGTTCGACCGCATGACCGGCTACTCCACGCTGCCGGCCGACCGCCTCGAGCTCGCGATGAAGATCGAGGCAGACCGCCTCGGCCGCGGCCTGCTGCTCGACTCGGAGCGCCAGCCCGAGATGAGCGTGGTGCGCAACGAGTACGAGATCGGCGAGAACGATCCGGCGGAGGCGCTCGACAAGGCGGTGATCGGCGCCGCGATCGTGGCCCATCCGTATCACTGGAGCACGATCGGCTACCGCTCCGACATCGAAGGCGTGACCACCGAGAAGCTGCGGGAGCACTACCGGAACTTCTTCTATCCCGACAACGCCGAAGCCGTTCTCGTGGGTGATTTCGACACCGACACGGCGCTCCGCTGGTTCGACCGCGAGTTCGGGAGCTTTCCCCGATCCAAGTCGCCGATCCCCGCGGTGATCACCGTCGAGCCTCTTCAAGAAGGCGAGCGGCGCGTGACCGTGCGCCGCCCCGGGCCAGTCGGCATCGTCGAGATCGCCTACATGCGGCCCCATTCGCTCCACCCCGACTTCGTCCCGCTCGACGTCCTCTCCACCATTCTCGCGACAGGCGTGAACTCGCGCCTCTACCAGGGGCTGGTCGAGCCGGGGCTGGCGACCGACGTGGACTCGTGGAACTACACGCTGCGCGATCCCTACCCGATCGTGGTCCAGGCCACCGTGGCGTCGGGACGCTCGCACGAGGACGTGGAGAAAGCGCTGAAGCTCGCGCTCGAGCGCGTCGCCCAGGGGGGCGTGACCGCGGCCGAGCTGGACCGCGCGAAGAGCCAGCTCGAGGTGGCGGTCGTGCGCGGGCGCGACGGCACCTACGAGCTCGCCTCCTCGCTGGGCGAGGCCGTGGCGTCGGCGGACTGGAAGTGGTTCGTGGGCTACGTGGACGCGGTCCGGCGCGTCTCGGCGGACGACGTGAAGCGGGTGGCCGCCGCCTACCTCGTTCCCGACCACGCCACCGTGGGCTGGTTCGTTCCGGCAGTCGAGCCCGTGGCCAGGGCCGCACCCCCGTCGAAGCCGCCGACGGTGAAGAAGGGCGGCGCGGGCGGCGCTTCCGACGGCGCGGGCGCCTCGACGCCGGACAAGACGGGGTTCGCGGCGCGCACGCTTCACCGGGTGCTGCCGAACGGATTGACGCTGGACGTCGTGGCGAACCGCGCGGTCCCCACCGTGGCGCTGCAGGGCACCGTCTTCGCGGGAAAGATGGAAGCGCCCTCCGGAATGCCCGCGCTGCCCGAGCTGACCGCGATGATGCTCTCCCGCGGAACGAAGACTCGCGACAAACGGGCGATCGCGGCGGCGCTCGACGGCGTGGGCGCGAGGCTCGACATCACCGCTTCGCTCACCGAGGCGACGATCACTGGCACGGCCCTTTCCCGCGACCTCAGGCTTCTCCTGAGCATGCTGGCCGACGAGCTGACGAATCCGCTTTTCTCGGACTCGGAGCTGGCGAAGGCGAAGGTCGAGATGCGGAGCAACGTGCTTCGCGCTTCGGACAACACGGCGACGCGCGGGCTCGAGCGGCTGACCCGACTGGCCTATCCGGAAGGGCACCCCTTCCGCGCCGCGACGACCGAAGCGGTCCTCGCGAGCCTCGACGCGGCGAAGGCGTCCCACGTCCGGGACTTCTGGCGCGACCGCTACGCGGGCGCGGGCGTGATCCTGGCGGTGGTGGGCGACGTGGATCCGGAAGCGGTCGCCGCGCTGGCCGACTCCCTCTTCCGCGCGCTCCCCCGGGGCGCGCGCCCCGTGCACGACCGGGCCCCGACGGTGCCCAATGCCGCCGAGCGGGCCGTGGAGACGATGAAGGGAAAGGCGAACGTCGATTTCCTCTACGGCCAGGCGAGCGGACTCAAGCGGAACGACGCCGACTACGAGGCGGCGATCATCGCGAACGCGGCCCTGGGGCAGTCCAGCCTGACTTCGCGGATCGGGAAGCGGGTGCGCGACACCGAGGGACTCTCCTACTCCCTCTTCTCGCGCTTCCTCTGGCCCGACTACGTGGACGGTCTCTGGGCGGTGGACGTGGCGGTGGCGCCGCAGAACACGGCGAAAGCGCTCCGCTCCACGAAGGAGGAGATCGACCGGTACGCGGCGAGCGGCATCACGGACGCCGAAGTGGCGACGCAGAAGGAGTTCTTCGCCGGGAACTATCTCGTCCGCTTGGGCACGAACGGGGGCGTGGCGGCGGCGCTCTGCACGGCGGAGAAGTTCGGGTACGGCCCGACCTACCTCGACGACTATCCGAAGCGGATCCGCGCGGTGACGAAGGAGCAGGTCAACACCGTCATCCGGCGCCGCCTGCATCCGGAGAAGATGCACCTGGTCGTCGCGGGCAATCTGAGCGCCATCCCCGAGTAGCCGCCTACTTGAGGAGCGTCACGCTCCGCGTCCTCGTCTCGCCGTCCACGGTCAGCCGCGCGTAGTAGCGCCCGCTCGCGATCGGCAATCCGCGTCCGTCACGCCCATCCCACTTCACC
>JANLXD010000305.1:0-2463 GCA_031364935.1 Candidatus Eiseniibacteriota bacterium | reverse complement strand
GGCACCGACGACGCGCGCCGCCTGGCCGACCACACGATCGACGTGCACCAGTATCTCTGGAAGCTGCACGAGCGCGGCGAGCTGAACACCCAATTCAACGAAGTGCCCCTGAACGTGGTCTACCACAACGCCTGCCACTCCGTGGCGCAGGGGATCATCGAGGAGCCCGTCCGGCTTCTGGGCCTGGTGCCCGGCCTCTCCATCCGCCCCATCGAAGACTCGTGCTGCGGCATCGCCGGCACCTACGGCATGCGCTCCGAGAACTACGACCGCGCGCAGGCGATCGGCGACCCGCTCTTCAGGGCCATCGATCGGACGCGCGCCGAAGTCATCCTCACCTCGTGCGGCACCTGCAACATCCAGATCGCCGACGGACTGAAGCGGCCGGTGACCCACACCATGGCGATCCTCCGACAGGCGTACGGCGTCTAGGAAAGGAGGACCCGCTTCGTGTTCGGTCTGGAGCTGCACCCGGCCGTTGTCCACTACCCGATCGCCCTCGGCGTGATCGGGGCCGTGGCGCTCCTCGCCTACGCCATTCTTCGGCGCGAGTGGCTCCGGTGGTTCGGGCCGATCTTGCTGACGCTGGCGCTGGCGGGCGCGGGCGCCGCGTACTTCAGCGGCAAATCGGCGCAAGACCGCGCCGAGAACATCGGCGTCCCCGGCGCGGAAATCACCCGTCACGAGAGCACCGCGATCTGGGGGATCGGCGTCCTGGCGCTGGCGACGTTATTGGGCTGGGCCACCGCGGGGGGGCGGCGTGGAGTCTGGATGGCCGCGCCCGTGGCCGTGATCGCGGCCGGGATCATTCTGTATGCCGCGCACTTGGGGGGGAAGCTGGTCTTTATCTATGGGGCAGGGCGTGTGAAGTAGCGGCGGTCCAGACTGCGGGCATCAGGCTGCGGTCGGGCTCCACCTATCGGCGTGCCACATATCGGCGTGCCGGAAACGAGGAGCCGCGGTGATGAGGGCGCCGCCGAGCGGATACGGAGGCGGGAGCGCCAGCGCGGCCTCGATCGCGTGCCCTGAAGCGCGGAACAAGCGGAGCAGGTCGCGGTATCCGTAGGCCTGCACCAGCATGAAGACGCCGCGCGTGGCGTTGAGCCGCGCGTGGAATTTGCCCGCGGCGTCCGAGTAGACGCGGACGGTATCGGTCTCCGACATCAGATTGATGGTCGCTCCGCGGATCGGGCTACCGTTCGCGTCGCGCAGGGTGCCGCGAACCGCGACGGGAGCAGGACGGGCGTTGGCGAGGGAGGAGTCGGCCGTGGCCTTGGCCGCAAGCGCGCTGCCCGCGACGCTCGGCTCACCGTTCGCGCGCTGCGCGGCGGTGACCAGCATCGCAAGCATCAGGCTCACGAGAAAGAGGACGGCGTGGAGTCGGGTCACGGGTGCATTCCCTCTTGGGCCGGTTTAAGTAAGGCGGGGGCACCCTGATCTCGTCGAAGGCGGCGTAGGATAGGGCGTGAGCGGGCGATTCTGCAGAGTTGCGCGTGCTACTACTGCCGGAAGGTCGAGTTACAGGCCGCAACGAGGAGGCTTAGCGGGCCTTCGACGAGATCGGATGCAGTGTTGCTGCGCACTCGGGTGCCCCCAAAATCCTTGCACTTACAAAATCCGAGGACTGGGAGCAGCATCGTCCATGCCAGCATTGCGGGGGCGTGAGTTCCGGGGTAACTGCATTTCTCAGCGACGATTCCTGCAGCAGGTCTTACGCGGGAGCGGTGGTTCTTTGTAAATCCTTCCGGGCTCGCTTGCCGGGCTCGAGCGGGCCTGCTATAATCAGGGACTGCCGCCGACTTTTTCATTCGAGGAGAGAGATTTCCGTGATACCAGCGACTCAGATCAAGGTGGGGATGGTGATCCTGCATGACGGAAAGCCGTGCCGGGTCATCAGCGTGCTGCACGTCACGCCGGGGAACTGGCGGGGAATGGTTCAGACCAAGATGCAGAACCTCGTGACCGGCTCCAATGTGGAGCACCGTTTCCGGTCGGAGGACAAGGTGGTGCGCGCCGATCTCGACCATCATCCGCTCCAGTACCTCTACCGCTCCGGCAACGAGTTCACCTTCATGAACACCGAAAACTACGAGATGTCGAACCTCCCGGATGACTACCTGGGCGATTCGTCCCAGTACCTCGTCGAGGGAATGACGGTCGAGATCTCGTACTACGAAGGTAAGCCGGTGGGGGTAGATCTCCCCATGTTCGTGGAGCTGGAGATCGTCGAGACCGACCCCGTGATGAAGGGCGCCACGGTCTCGTCCTCGCCCAAGCCCGCGAAGATGAACACCGGCCTTGTCACCAAGGTGCCGCAGCACATGGGCGTCGGTGACCGCGTCCGCATCGACACGCGCGACGGGAGCTTTGTCGAGCGCGTCTGAGACGGCGCACCGCGGTTCCGTTCGCCTGAACGGAGCCGATCTTTACGCGGAATGGTCCGGCGCCGGGCCCGGCCTTCTC
>JANLXD010000281.1:0-2160 GCA_031364935.1 Candidatus Eiseniibacteriota bacterium | reverse complement strand
TCGGTGCCGTCAGCGAGCGCGATGAGCACGAGTGTGCCTAGCGGCATGGCCAGGGCGACACCAATCAGCTGTAGAACCCAGCGCGCGAGCCACGCGGGCAGCCGCTTCGGCCATTGCTCGAACATGCCGAACAGCAGCATGGCGATGAGCCCGAGGAGCACAGGTTCGATGATCACGGGGAATCCCAACTGGATGCTGATAAGCAAGCCGACGACAACTGAAATGGCCAGCGTGAATCCCACGCGCCGCCAACCCAGCATCAAAGCCAGGCCACGCGGCTTTGCAGAAACGGCAGTAGGGAGCATGGCATGAGGATAGATCAGCGGAGCCGCGGGCGCGGCTGCTTACTCGGAACGTCTTCTGGACGCCATCACGGACGGTGCGGGGAGCGGCCCGGGAAGGACTACGCGGGGATCAGTGCGTGGAGGGCGGCGTCTCTTCGGCTGAGCCGTTGGCTCCTTCGGCCGCGCCGTTGGTCTCGTTGGTATCGTTGATATCTGGGGTGAGCTCGTTCGTCTCGGCCATCATCTCGGTGGCCTCGGCGGTGGAGTTCTCCTCGGTGCGGGCGTGCTTCTTGGCCCGCTTGGCCTCACGCTTGTCGTTCGCCCGGGTGAGGCGCTTCCGCTCCTTCTCTCGCTTCAAGAATGATGGTCTCTTGCTCGCCAATGGGTCCTCCTTTCGTCAGTGCCTGTGCCGGTTCCGGCCCGCGTACCAGCTTGGGCAGGTTCTTGCCGAACCGGCTATGGCGCCGCGCCATCTGGCGCGCCGCGCGCGGTGTCGCTCCTACGACCGGCATCTCCGTCACCAGCGTCCCGAGCACGAGATCCGCGAGCGGAAGCAGCACGTTGAGATTCCGGTTCATCCGCACATGGTGGATGCGGTGGTGGCGCTCGATGAACTTGAACGGCCGCGACCGCTCGATCCAGGCGAACGTCGGCTTGTGCATGAGGAAGTGGGTACCCTCGTAGCCCAGGTAGTAGACGCCCATGGTGCACGCGAAGGTGATACAGAACGCCGCGTAAGGCAGCGGTACTCCGGACAGGCTGAAGACGATCCAGGAGATCAAAGCCCACGGCGCGGTGTTGAGCGCGACCAGAAGGGGTCCCGCGTACCAGGAGAACGTCAGCGCCTCGTGCTGCTCTTCTTCCTCGGCGTGAAACGTGTCGTCGTATTTACAGAGCTGATGATGGATCAGGGTGTGGTTGGTGAAGCAGTCCTTGGGAAGCCACGGACGGTGCAGCCAGTATCGATGAAACGCCCACTCGAAGAAGCTCGATTGAACGATGCCGATCGCTAACGCGACGAAGATGAAGGTCAGGGTCAACGAGACCCTCCAGGGGGGAAGATTTGACGACTCAGTTCCGAGATCGTAACCGATCTGGACGGGCAGCGCCACCAGAAGCGAAGCGGGCGCGCCCGAGACCCACTCCATCTGTATATCGGCAGCGGCGGGCGCGTCACTTACGTCATTTTTGGCCCCGCTCCACCGTCAGCCGTTGACCGTCAGCATGCCCCCTTCGGGATAGCGGGCTCCCGCCGTGACACCCCGGGGGGCCACCTCGCCGATGCGTTTTAGATCACCCTCGGAGAGCCGGATCTCGACCGCGTGGGCGTTCTCCTCCAGATACGAGCGCCGCTTGGTCCCGGGGATGGGCACCACGTCCTCCCCCTGCGCGAGAAGCCAGGCCAGGGCGAGCTGCGACGGGGTGCACTTCTTTTCCCGCGCGATCTCCTCCACCTTGGCCACCAGGTCCAGATTTCTGCGGAAGTTCTCGCCCTGAAACCGAGGATGATTGCGGCGGAAATCGTCGGCCGGCAGGTCCTCGAACTTCTGGAATCTCCCCGACAGGAATCCGCGGCCGAGCGGGCTGTAGGCCACGAAGCCGATGCCCAGCTCCCGGCACGTGCGCAGCACTTCCTCCTCGGGGTCGCGGGTCCAGAGGGAGTACTCCGACTGGAGCGCGCTGATCGGGTGGGTCTTGTGGGCGCGGCGGATCGTGGCAGGCGAGGCCTCCGAGAGTCCCAGGTAGCGGACCTTCCCGGTCCGTACCAGCTCCGCCATCGCGCCCACCGTCTCCTCTATTGGCACCGAGCGGTCCACGCGGTGCTGGTAGTAGAGGTCGATCGTCTCCACGCGGAGCCGGCGGAGCGAGGCCTCGC
>JANLXD010000274.1:0-6714 GCA_031364935.1 Candidatus Eiseniibacteriota bacterium | reverse complement strand
CTCGGCTGCGTGGCGGGATGCGTGGGGCTCGCCGCAGTCCTGAACGAGATCACCACTCCGATCTACCGGAGCAGCGTTCGGGTCGAAGTCCAACGTGAGGCGAGCCGCTCGCCCCTGACGGGCGAGATCACCGAGAGCTCGACGCCTCAGTCCGACAATCAAGCGCTGTACACGGCCGCCCAGATGGTGGCGAGCCGCGAGCCGATGGCCGAAGTGGTCCAGACGCTCGAGCGGCAGGGAACGCCCCTCGTGCCCCGCCGGCACCTCCGCCCCTGGCTCTTCGGAGTCCGCGCCGGCGGCGGCCAGCTCCCCGCGAGCACCGAGACGGAGAAGGTCGACTGGCTCCTGTCGCACGTGGCCGTGGAGCCCGTCCGAGACACCCGCCTCATCCGGATCAGCGTCGAGCACTCCGATCCGGTGACGGCCGCGACGATCGCCAACGCCATCGCCCAGAATTTCGTCCGCTTTCAGAGCGGCCAGCGCTCGGCGGCCGACAACAGCGTGGCGAGCTACCTCCGCTCCCAGGCCACCGACGTGAAGCGGAAGGTCGAGTCGCTGGAGCAGCAGACCGGAGGGTCCGGACGGCCCGGCCTCTTCTCGCTCGAAGGTCGGATCCAGCAGCTCACGGCCACCGCCGCCGAGTTCAACGCCTCCTACGCGAAGACCACCACCGAGCGGCTGACCATCTCCTCGCAGCTCGATCGGATCAAGGGAGTGGCGCGGAATCCGGCTATCGACCCCAACGAGATTCCGATCCAGTCGGAAGGCCTCGACGCCCTGAAGCGGAATCTTCTCGCTTCGAACGCGGCGCTGGCCAAGGCGCGCGAGATCTACGGCGGCAATCATCCCAAGCTCCTCATGCTCCAGTCCGAGAACGATCACATCCGCCGCGGCATCCGGAGCGAGATTGCCAGCGCCGTGGCCAGCCTGGAGAGCCAGCGGTCGATTCTCGTCGGGCGCGAGCTGAGCCTCCAGGCGGCGATCGCACAGACGAGCGACGAGCTGCGCTCCTTGAACGACCAGTCTCGCAACTACACCTCGATCGAAAGCGAGCTCAAGAGCAACCGCGACCTGTACAACCTGCTCATGTCGCGCGTCCACGAGGCCGAGATCACCGGGCAGCTCGCCCGGCCCATGATCCGGATCGTGGAGCCGGCCTCGATCGAACCCGATGCCGTACGCCCCCGGAAGTGGCTCAATCTCGCCGTCAGTTTGCTCCTGGGACTGTTCTCCGGCGCGGGGCTCGCACTGGCCCTCGAATCGATCCGGAGGACTATCCGTACCCCCAAGGACGTGGACGAGGTGCTTCAGCTCCCCGTGCTCGGCCTCATCCCAAAGGACTCGCTCCGATGAAGACCAACGTCCAACAGAAGTCCGGGAAGTCCACCGGGCAGGCTCCGCATTCGAAGAGCAACGGCAAGCGCCTCCCGTCCTCCGGGAACGGCAACGGGAACGGAGGGGTGCGCGTGATCGCGGCGACGAACGGCGAGTCCAACGGCTCGCAGGCGCTGACGCGGCTTCCTGTCGCGGCCTACCGGAGCGGCCACGTTCCGATGAAGTCGGCCGGCGAGGAAGCCCTCCGGGTGCTGGCCTCGTCCATCGCCCGGCTGGTCTCCAAGGGGAAGCGTACCATCCTGATCACCAGCAGCGGACCCGGCGAAGGCAAGTCCACGATCACCGCGGCGCTCGCCCGGAAGCTGGCGCGGTCCGGGCGGCTCAGCGTGGCGATCATCGACGCCGACACCATGCGGCCCAAGCTGCACACCCTGTTCGGGCTGGATAACCGGCGCGGGCTAGGCGAGCTCCTGGACGACGTCTATCACGTCGACTTGAAAGAGGAGAACCCCGACCAGTTCGGCGTCGGGGATTGGATCGAGCTGATCCGCGCCCAGCGCCGGACCGGGAAGCTTCAGGTCTCGGAGGGGGCGCAGGAGTTCTCCATCATCTTCAACAAGGGGAAGGTCTCGAGCATCGCGGACCACGCGGGCCAGGAGCAGAGCCTGCTGGGCGCCATGCTCGTCACGCAGGGGCGAATCACCGAAGCGCAGTGCGCCTCGGCGCTCCGCGTCCAGGAAGAGGGAAGCCACCCGCTGGGCCAGGTCCTCCAGGGCCTCGGCTACCTCGTTGCGAGCGACCTGGACCTGGTGCTGGGACTCCAGCTCCAGCACCGCCTCCACAAGATCCTGACGCTGCGCCAGCCCCGGTATCGCTTCGCGGAGATGGTCGAGGCCTACCTTCCCGCGGCGTCATCGTCTCCGGCCCACGACTCCAACGGATCGGGGATCGACCGGCAGGTCGCCGGGACCGCGGGCGATTACTTGAAGCAGCCCTATCTCTCCAGCCAGGTGCCCGGCTACCTCAAGGACAGCCAGATGGAGAATCTCAAAGTTCTGACATGCGGCGAGCGTTTCGTCGACCTGTCGGACGCGCATTTCGCGTCTCCGTTCGCGATGGTCATCGACCGGATCGCCAAGCGCTTCGACGTGGTGCTCCTCGATTCGCCGCCGGTGGCTTTCGACAGCCCGACGGCCTCGCTGGCGCGGATCGTCGACGGGGTCGTGCTCGTCGTCAAGGCAGACGGTCTCAACGTGGGCGTGATTCAACAGGCGAAGGAACATCTCGTTCGCTCCGGCGCCACCCTGCTGGGAGTCGTGCTGAACCAGGTCGATCTTTCCAAGGATGAAGCGGTTCCGTATTACCACCGGGCCTATCGCTGACACCGGCCGGGGACGCGGGATCTTCCCGCGACGAGCCAACGAAACCGACCATGACTGAGGGCCCCTTGAAGTCACGTTTGCTCAGAGAAACGTTTCTACCGTTCGCCCAGCCGTTCCTGGGCGAAGAGGAAATCCAGGGCGTGCTCGAGTGCCTGCGCTCCGGCTGGCTCACGAGCGGGATGAAGGTCAAGGAGTTCGAAGCCAAGTTCGCGGACTACGCGGGCGTGAAGCACGCGATCGCCGTGAACTCCTGCACCTCGGCGCTCCACCTGGCGCTGGAAGCCGCCGGTGTGGGTCCCGGGGACGAAGTGATCACGAGCCCCATGACGTTCACGGCCACGGCCGCGGTCGTCGAGCACCTGCGGGCCCGTCCGGTATTCGTCGACTGCGACGCCGCCACGCTGAACATGGACCCCGCGGAGGTCGAAAAGGCCATTACCCCGAAGACGAAGGCGATCCTGCCCGTCCACTTCGCGGGGCAGCCGTGCGACATGGACCCGATCGCGGAAATCGCGCGGCGTCACGGGCTGGTCGTGGTCGAGGACGCAGCGCACGCCATTCCGGCGCAGTACAAGGGCCGGATGGTCGGCACCCTGAGCCCTCTGACGTGCTTCAGCTTCTACGCGACCAAGAACCTGACCACGGGCGAAGGCGGGATGGTCACAACCGACAACGACCGCTACGCCGAGCGGATCCGCCTCATGGCTCTTCACGGCATGAACCGGGACGCCTGGAAGCGATATCTCCAGGGAGGGTCGTGGTCCTACGAGATCATGGCCCCCGGCTTCAAGTACAACCTGACCGACGTGGCCGCGGCCATCGGGATCCCCCAGCTCGCCCGCTGCGACGCGTTCCATCAGCGCCGCCTTGAAATCGTCCGTAGCTACAACCAGGCCTTCGCCGGCCTGCGCGGCGTGGCGGTACCTGTCGCCGCCGATCCGCAGTCGCACGCGTGGCACCTGTACGTCATCCAAGTCCAGCCCGAGCACCTCGCGATTGATCGGGACGCGTTCATCCAGGCCCTGAGTGAGAGGAATATCGGCGTGTCCGTCCACTTCATCCCGCTCCACATCCAGCCGTACTACCGCGACACCTACGGCTACCAGCCGGACGACTTCCCGCGGGCCCACGCGGCGTTCCAGCGGATCATCTCGCTTCCCCTCTACGCCAGGATGTCCGATGCCGACGTCCAGGACGTGATCGACGCGGTGAGCGACGTCGCGGAGCAGCACCGGAAATGAAGAGGACCTTCGACATCGCGGCTTCGGCCGCCAGCCTGATTCTCTTCGCACCCGTGTTCGTCATCACGGCCGTTCTCGTCAAGATGAGCAGCCGCGGCCCGGTCTTCTTCCGCCAGGAGCGCGTCGGACGCAGTTTCCAGCCGTTCACGATCTACAAGTTCCGCACGATGGTCGTGGGCGCCGAAGGCATGGGGCCTGGGATCACCGCGGTCAAAGACCCGCGGGTGACTCCGTTCGGCCGCATCCTCCGCGCGACGAAGATCGACGAGCTCCCCCAGCTTCTGAATGTGCTGCGCGGCGACATGAGCCTCGTGGGACCGCGGCCCGAGCTGCCCCAGTACGTGGACCAGTTCCGGACGGAATACGCCGAGATCCTGACCCTGCGCCCCGGCATCACCGACCCGGCCTCCATCACGTTTCGGGACGAAACGCCTCACCTGGGGGACGGCGCCGAGTCGGAGGAGCGCTACCTCCGGGTCGTCCTCCCCGAAAAGCTGCGGCTGGCGCGGTACTACGTCCACAACAGCTCGTTCCTGTACGACCTTCGGCTCATCGCCGCGACGGTGGCGACGGTGGCCTATCCCGGAGAGGCGATCGACCGGCTGTTCAACTCTCTGTCGCCGCACCGCTACCCGATTGCGGCGGTGGTCCAGTGCGCGCTCCTGCTTCTCGCGCAATACGGGGCGTTCTTCATCCGATTCGACGGGAACATTCCCGCGAGCCAGCTCCAGCTCTTCTGGTTGGCGGCTCCCCTCGTGCTCGGGATCCGGCTCTTCTTCTTCGCCCCGTTCCGGCTCTACCGGGGACTCTGGCGGTACGCGAGCATCGCGGATCTCAAGTTCATCGCGTGGTCCCTCGTTCTCAGCACCTCGACGTGGTGGCTGGCATCGCGGATCTTCCCGGCTTACAGGCCCTACCCGAGGTCGGTCATCGTCATCGACGCGATTCTGTCGCTCCTCCTCCTCGGCGGCGTCCGCCTGCTCCGCCGCGCACATCGGGAAGTGGGGTCGCCGACGTCGCGCACCCGGCGGGTGCTGGTCGTCGGCTCGGGAGACGCGGCGGAGCGCATCCTGCGCGGTCTCCTCGCGGCGGGGCCGCGGGAGTACCGGATCGTCGGACTGATCGACAACGACCCGAACCGCAAGAACGCCTGGATCCACAACGCGCCGGTTCTGGGTGGGATCGAGGAGCTGGAGTCGGTCATGGGGCGCGAAGACCCCGAGGAGATTCTCCTCGCGTTCTCGTCGACGCCCGAAGCCGACCGCAAGGAAGTGATCCGGCTATGCAAGAAGTTCCGGAAGCCCGTGAAGTTCATTCCCGACCTGCCCGAGATGCTGAACGGGAAGGACCTCCACAGCCTGGTGCCGGACTTCGAGCCCGACGACCTGCTCTTCCGGGAGCCGATCCAGTGCGACCTGGGCACCGTCACCGCGTTCTACGCCTCGCGGCGCGTGATGATCACCGGCGCCGGCGGATCGATCGGCTCCGAGATCTCGCGGCAGGTGGCCTCCTGCCACCCCCGCGTCCTGGTGCTCTTCGAGAAGCACGAAGAGAGTCTCTACATGATCGACAAGGAGCTTCGGAGTCTCTACCCGGAGATGCAGATCGAGTCGGTCATCGGCGACGTCATGGACGAGGAGCGGGTGCGCGGAGTACTCCAGAAAGCGTCGCCCCACGCCATCTTCCACGCGGCCGCCTACAAGCACGTGCCGATGATGGAGCGGAATCCGATCGAGGCGTTCAAGACCAACGTGCTCGGCACGAGGATGGTCTCCGACCTGGCGGGGGAGTTCGGGGCGGAGGTCTTCGTCCTGATCTCGACCGACAAGGCCGTGGAGCCGTTGAGCGTGATGGGCCGCACCAAGCGGATCGCCGAGCTTCTGCTCCAGGGCTTGAACGGGGGACGCGATACCAAGTACCTGACCGTTCGCTTCGGGAACGTCCTCGAGAGCAGCGGGAGCGTCATCCCTCTGTTCCGCGAGCAGATCGAGCGTGGCGGGCCCGTGACCGTCACCCATGAAGAGGTCACGCGGCTCTTCATGACCATCCCCGAGGCCGTCCAGTTGATTCTCATGGCCGCGCCGATGGGCAAGGGAGGGGAAACCTTCGTCCTCGACATGGGGAAGCCGATCCGGATCCTGGATCTGGCGAAGGCCCTGATCCGCTTCTACGGCCTGACTCCGGGCGAGGACATCGACATCGTGTTCACCGGGCTCCGTCCGGGGGAGCGCCTCTTCGAGAAGCTGGTCAACGACCACGAGAAGGTGTGGAAGACCACGCATCCCAAGATCCTCATGGCGGTCAGCGAAGGATCGAAGCGCCGGGCCCGGGAAGAGATCACTGAGCTGATGGCCTCCATCGAAGTGGGCATGAACGGGGACGGAACCCCCGGTCTGTTCGAGAAGCTGCTGAAGTCGGAGCGCGGCGCGGAGAGCGCGCGCGCCGAGCACCGGAGCGGCAGGACGGTCGAGGCGAGCCCGCGGCGCGAGACGACCGGCGCCGTACGGACCCACGAGTGAAGCCAAGCGGCAAGCGGGATGCTTGGCAGCTGTTCCTGCTCCTGACGGTGGCTCTCGTTCCGATCACGGTCCTCAAGGGGCCCGCGCAGACCGCGATCGTGGACATTCTCAGTCTCATCGCGCTCCCGGTCTTCGCCGCGTGGACCGTGGTACGGCGCCGGAAGCTGACCGTGCCCTTCCTGGTTCCGGCCTTCGTCATCGCGCTGGCCAGCCTTCTCGCGACGACGAACGCGGCCG
>JANLXD010000272.1:0-1809 GCA_031364935.1 Candidatus Eiseniibacteriota bacterium | reverse complement strand
CAAAGAACACGATCTGCCTCTGTTTCGACAAAGACGCGCAGGAGGCGGCGCGCTTCTACGCCGTCACCTTTCCGGATAGTAAAGTAACCGCTGTTCACGAGGCCCCCGGTGACTATCCGGGCGGCAAGAAGGGCGATGTGCTGACAGTGGAGTTCACCGTCGTGGGCATTCCCTGTCTCGGCCTCAACGGCGGCCCGGAGTTCAAGCACAGCGAGGCCTTTTCCTTCCAGGTTGCTACGGACAATCAGGAAGAGACGGACCGCTACTGGAACGCGATCGTCGGCAATGGCGGCAAGGAGAGTCAGTGCGGTTGGTGCAAGGATCGCTGGGGCCTGTCCTGGCAGATCACTCCGCGCGTGCTGACCGATGCGCTCGCAGCCGGCGGCGCCGAAGCAAAGCGTGCCTTCGCGGCGATGATGCCGATGAAGAAGATCGATGTCGCCACGATCGAGGCAGCGCGGCGGGGCTGACGTGGACGACGGGTTGCGCCATCTGACCGACCCTGAAATGCTCGTGAGAACACCTCGCCCAAGCCTCGACCCTAGGAGCACATACGCGAAGACCCCGGCAGCTCACGCCGCCGGGGCCCGCATATCTCCAGGCCCCAGAGTTTGCGACCGTGTCATCTGGCTCCCCGGACGTAACCCTCTTCGAACCGGGGGGACCACGGCTCTTCGACGCGGATACCACCCCGCCCTCACGTCGGCTCCCGGACAAAAGCGCGAGGCCCCGGCCGCTCTCGCCACCGGAGCCTCAAGTCCCCACCGTCACGACAAGCTGCAACGCTCTAGAAGCGAAGTGTAAGACCCGCGTTCGCGCTGAACGTCCCGACCAGACCGACTTCCGTAAATCCGGCGATGTCCGAGCCCTTCGTCTGCGCACCTAAGAGGATGTCGACAGCTCCGTCTCGTCCGAGTTTCGTCGTGCGAGTCTGTTGGCCGGGGGTGTTGGTGCGATCGGTTTCACTGAGATCCGCGCTGGAATTGACGAAGCGGAGACCTCCGTACAAGCCCACCCGCTTGACCCAAGTCCCGATCTTGCCGTCAATGGCGACCTTCGTTTCGTCATAGTTCCAACTTGTGTTGATATCCTGATCGAGAGCAGTCGAAACGGCGCTCAGCGTCCCGCCCATCGCCCAGAACATGTTTCCCTTGGCCGAGAAATCCCCGCCCACCCGAGCACCCACCGCATAATAGGTCCCGTCATTCAGTCCCCGAGAAGCCACGTTCTGGTCGGGATCCGCAACATCCTTGTCCCGGACGGTTGCCTGGGCTGCGCCGGCTTCCCCGTAGAGCGTGACCAGCTTGGGGAACTCGTAACTGACCCGAACCCCCGCTCCAGATCCCAGAGCGTCCCAGTCCTTCGCTCGCTCACCAACCGTTATATTCGATCCATCGAAATCAGAGGCACCCTCCACCTTGAGGCTCGTGTCGTGCCTCCAGAGCATGACCCCTGCGCTCAGCCGGCCTTCACTCCGGGCGCTCGCCGGAAAACAGCAAGATGCCACCCAGAGCACTGCTACGGCGATCAGAACATTGTGACGCATCTCAGTTTCCCCTTTCATGAGCCACTTGGTCTTCATGAGCCACTTGGTGGAACGTCCGCGAAGCGAATCCCCCCAGATCCCAACCGACCGCGCCCGTTGCGGGCGGGTCCGTCGAGAATATCGGCAGGCCGAAAGGGGATCTTTAGGAACCAGGACCGTCTGTGGTCGCCGCCAGGCACCTCTACGAGGCCGCCCGGCAATGACGAAAGACGCACCTTCGTGTTCGGCGTATCCTCGTCAGTACGGTGAGTTCTCAGGTCGCC
>JANLXD010000215.1:0-3656 GCA_031364935.1 Candidatus Eiseniibacteriota bacterium | reverse complement strand
TCGCGCTCTCGTGGTGGCTGGATGAGCGCGGGCCCGCGCCCTGGAGGGCAGCGCTCGCCGCCTGCTTTCTGCTCCTTGGGCTTCTCTCCCTGGTCCAGACATGGCAGCGCTCCGAGGTGTGGCACGACCCCGAGACGTTCTGGACCGACGCGATCCAGAAGCACCCGGGCCAGATCGTGGCGGCCTACACCAATCGGGGGAACTACTACCGTCGAGCCGGCCGGCTGGAGGAAGCGCGCCGCGATTACCGCCAAGCCCTCGCCATGAATCCGCGCATCGCGAGCAACTGGTACAACCAGGCGGTCGTGTTCGCGAAGCTGGGGAGCGAGGACTCCGCGATCGTCTCCCTGGGTCGCGCGATCGAGCTCGAGCCGCGGGACGTGCGCGCGTGGAACGACCGCGGTGTGATGCGGATGAATAGGGGGGACACCGCCGGGGCGGTAGGGGACTTCACACGCGCGATCGAGCTGGATCCCCGCTCATGGAACGCCTACTCCAACCGCGCGCTCGCGTACGAGAAGCTGGGGAAGAAGGAGCAGGCACTCGCGGACGGGCGGAAAGCGGAGGCGCTGGAGCGCCGGTAGCCACGTTCGCCCCTGTAGCCGCAGCGTGTCCCTTTCTGTAATACTTTTCGCCCCATGCCCCGTCCCGATGGCGCTCCCGCCTGGCGAATGTGTTCCTGGGCTCTTCTCGTGGCCGCGGGTGTCGCGACCGTCCTCGCGGGATGCTCCGACATGGGCACCCCTCCACGACGGTTCGCCTTGCCCGAATTGTCGGCGACATCGCTCGACTTCGGCACGGTGGCTCTCAGCGACTCGGCGCTCCGCGCCGTCACGCTCAGCAACACAGGGACGGCCGACCTCACCGGCACGGCCGCCGTTACCTGCTCCGAATATCAACTCCAATCGGGCGGAGGGGCGTTCTCCATCCCGCCGGGAGGGTCGTTGACCGTGGTGCTCCAGTTCGCCCCCGGTGGCGTCGGCACGTTCCCTTGCACGCTCGAACTGGGACCGAACTCACCTGCGGTCTCAGTTGTTGGCGTTGGCGCACTCCAGGCAGTCGGCGCCGCGGGGCTCGCGGCTCCGGACTCACTCGACTTCGGTTCCCTCCAAGCCGGCGATTCCGCTACCCGATCGTTTCGAGTCTTCAGCGTAGGCACGGCCCCGCTCCTGGTGAACGTTGTTTCCACGTGCGACGAATTCATCGTCCTCTCCGGGGGTGGCCCAACCACCCTTGCTCCAGCCACCTCGATCAATGTGACCGTCCAGTTTTCACCCCGGTCGAGCGGTGCCCACCCGTGCGCCGTCCTGGTGGGGCCTGGCATCACGGATGTGGCCGTGACGGGCTTTGCGACAACGGTCTCCTTCGCGAACGACGTTCAGCCCATTTTCCAGAATTGGTGCGTCAATTGCCACGCGTTCACGAACGACTACAACTCCCTGATGACGTGGCCGAGCGCCTATCCGGCTCCGAACAAGATCATCGTGCCGTTCGATCCGGCCCATTCCGTCCTGTACGGGAAGATCACCAATTCGGGTCAGTTCGGCGCTCTCATGCCGCAAGGAGGGCCGCTTCTCCCGCAGGCCGATCGGAACACCATCCGGGACTGGATTCTCGAGGGAGCGCAGAACAACTAGGGGGAGCGGATGTCACGAGGGGTCTGGATCGCGGCAGCGGTAGTAGGAGTGGGACTCTTGTCCCTCGCGCCCGAACCCGCCGCCGCGCTGCCGCGCTACACCGCGCGCTACGAGCAGAAGTGCGCCCTCTGCCACGTGAATCCCTCGGGCGGCGGACTCCGCAACACCTACGCGACTCGAAAGCTGATCCCCGAGGAGATCGCCTGGCTCCGGCACAAGCCAGCGGCGGTCGAGGAGATCGAGCAAAGGCTGGGAAATCTCATCCAGATCGGCGCCGACTTTCGCGAGTTCTACGTCGGGGCTGACGTGCCGCAGAGCCATCTGAATTTCTTCCAGATGCAGGCCGATCTCTACTTCGCGTTCCAGCTTGACCCCAAGGTCACGCTCTATTACGACCGAGGCCAGTCGGGCAACTACGAGATGTTCGGGCTCGGCTACCTGCTCCCCACCGTCTATGTAAAGGCGGGCCGCTTCGTCCCGTCGTACGGGTGGAAATTCGACGACCACACCATGTACGTGCGTGCGGATCTTGGATTCATGCCGCCGGGGAACAGCGACGTCGGGCTGGAGGCCGGCTTATCCAAGGGCGATCTCGACGTTCAGCTTGCGGTCGTCAACGGCAGCCGAGGGACCTCTTTCGACACCGACACCAAGGCGGCCGGCGTGGCGAACGCGATCTACCGCGCCCACGTGGGACCGGTGGGAGCGGCGCTTGGGGTGTCGGGATACCACCACCCGGGAGAGTTGCGCGACTACGACACCCGAGGCGTATATTCGTATCTCACTTGGAAGCGATTGACCTGGCTGGGGGAGGCGGATCTCTTCCGGGAAGAGCCCGCGGGCGGCACCGCCGTCCGGGGTGTCGTGACCTCCCATGAAGCGACCGTTGTGCTTCGCCAGGGGCTGGAGCTGAAGGCCACCTACGACTTCTACGATCCGGATCGGGATCTCGCGACCGGCGCCCGCTCCCGCTGGGGCGGCGGGGTATTCATCATGCCGCAGTCGTACGTCACCCTCGAGGCGCTGGTGCGGCGAACCACATACGAAGACGGTTTGACGCTATCGGGCCGCGATTTCACCGAGACGCTGCTGCAGCTTCATCTGCTCTTCTGAAATCCCGGGGAGGTTCGGTGCGCATTGTTCGTATTGCCGTTGGCATCGTGGCGCTCTGTGCGGTGGGACCGGGCATCACCAACGCATCCGTCTTCCATGTGCGGCCCGGGGGCGACAGCAAAGTCGTCTTCATCTCGAAAGCCCCGATGGAGAAAGTCGAGGGGAAGACGAGCCGAATGGAAGGAACCATCGAAGTCGATCCCGCACGGCTCGCTGATTCCGCAAGGGTTCACTTCGAAGTGGACCTGGCCAGCCTGGACACTGGAATCGCGAAACGGAACCAGCACATGAGAGAGAATCACCTGGAGACCGCGAAGTACCCCAAGGCGGTCTTCGACGGCGTGGTTCTGCATGGCACCGGAGGAGCGTCGCTGGTCGCCGGAAAACCCACCACACTCGACGTGGAAGGCACCTTCGCCCTGCACGGCGTGACGCGCCGCATCCGTATTCCCGTGGAGGTCATTTTGAAACACCTAGACGGGAAGTCTGGCCAAAACGCGGCCATTGCATTCAAGACGACCTTCCCGGTGTCCCTCGCTGATTATGCGATCAGCCGCCCCGCGTTCCTCTTCCTCAAGCTGGCCGATACCCAGGAAGTGAGAGTCAGCGGCACGGCCGTCGCGGAGGGTTAAACCCCAGGCCTCGAAGCCTCCACCTGCAGTCTTTGTAACCCATCAGAAAGGCCTTCAACGGCGCGCCCGGGCGCTCACGTACCCAAATCCTGTCCAGGGTTCTACTTCGCGTATCGGGCCAGAGTGGTTTGATATTTGCTGTGCCTATCCGGTGCGGTATGCGGCCGCGCCAGCGGGGTACGTTCTCCGTTCGGATGGTGGTTGCAAATTGAACACGTAACCAGCGCCGCCCCACTTCGAGGGGGGCGATAGGAGCCATGCCATGAATATTCTG
>JANLXD010000204.1:0-2966 GCA_031364935.1 Candidatus Eiseniibacteriota bacterium | reverse complement strand
GGAGGGGCGCTTCCGCGAGGACCTCTACTACCGGCTGAACGTCTTTCCGATCCGGCTGGTGCCGCTGCGCGAGCGGCGCGAGGACATCCACGAGCTGGTGAACCACTTCCTGATCGCTCAGGAGCGCACGCCGGATCTATTGTCGTCCGAGGCGCTGGACTTCTTGCAGCACTACGACTACCCGGGGAACATCCGCGAGCTTCAAAACCTGATCGAGCGCGCGTGCATTCTGGCGGGACAGGGGCCGATTCTGCGCTCCCACTTCCCTCAAGACCGCGTGCGTCCCTTGCACGAGGGCGCCGATCTGCTCTCCATGGGCCTCAGCCTGGAGCAGATGGAGCGGAAGATGATCCTCGAGGCGATGGAGCGGGCCCAGGGGAACAAGACGAAGGCGGCGACTCTGCTCGGCATCTCCCGCCGGGCCCTCTACTCCCGCATGGAGAGCCACGGCATCCCGATCGGGACAGCCGAGCCGGAGCCTACGGAACAGACGCACGCCGGGTAGCGGACCGTTCCGTACATGGCCCGGACAATACGGTCCACCGGGCCGGTCTCCGCGGTCTGCCGGGTTTCCCGGAGGCCTTCTTCGGAAGTTAAATAATTACTCCGCAATAGGTTGTGCGGCCGCTTCCATCAGCGCCCCCAGGCTCCTCCATGGCTTGCCATTTGCATCTATCCATAAGCCACAGTTCAGCCGGTCGTACCGAGTGGACCCGAACGACCCACATCCCCCCTGAACCGAGGAACGATGCCCCGTCCGCGCGCCCGAATCCTGTCTTTGCTGATCGCCGTGGCCTCGGCGTTCGCACCGCCGGTCCCGCCGGCCGGCAGCCTCCCGGGCCAGGCGCTGGGACCCCCTCCACCGGTGCCCCAGTACGGACCCCACGCGTTCCCGGTGCCGCTGACCGAGGCCGAGCGCGTGCTCCGCGAGATCACCCGCACCGACCGCGCGATCACCGACGCCGAGGGACGTGTGCGCCGGAGCGGGAGCGACAAGGCGAGGTCGGACTTCAAGAATGCCCGCGACCGGCAGGCCGAGGCGAGGGAGGCCAGGTACCAGGCCTTCTACGCCCGGGCCAACCGGCTCACCCTGGAAGCGCGGGCCTACGTGAAGAGCGCGATGATCCAGGCGGGACCTCGCGAGAATGACCCCGAGGTCGTGGGCCGCGCGATCGATCAGACGGACGACGCGCTGGACCGCGCCAAGCAGATCCTGGAAGACGCCGCGCCCATGGCGCACCGGCGCACCTTCGACTCGCTTCGCAACCGCCAGGAAGACGCTCGGCGCCTGTACAAGAACGGCGCCCTGCGGAGCGCGTACGCGGAGACGCGGGACGTGCGGGGCGGCGTGCTCGAGCTATTGAAGCAGTGCGCGGATCTTCCGGTCTCGCGCGAGACGGCGCGGAAGGCGCTGCGCCGCGCGGAGCGCGCGCTGGCGCAAACGCGGAAGGAGATCGGTCCCAGGCCGGTCGTGCGCGCGGCACAGCTGGAGCGCGACGCCGAGCTGCAGCTGGCGCGCGCGCGCTCCTCCTTCGCGCGGAACAGCTACAAGGACGCCCTGCTCCACTCGAAGCTGGTCGAGCGGCACCTGCAGCGCGCGATGGAAGCGCGCCGTTTCGCTACGAACCAAAGCGGATAACGGCCACCGTCACGTCGTCGGCCTGCTGCGCGACCCCGCTGAATTCGCGGACGCGCGCGATCAGCCGCTCCACTATCTCCTCCGGACCCAGCCCCCGCGACGTGCGCAGCAATTCGATCAGCCGATCCTCGCCGAGATCTTCTCCCGCCTCTTCGCCGGGCCTCGCCGGCGCGCGCGCTTCGGTCACTCCGTCGGAGTAGGCGACCAGGAGGTCGCCCGGTCCGAGCACGACCGCCCCTTCCTCGTAGGCGGCCTCGGGGAACATGCCGAGAAGGAGTCCCCCCTCGGTCAGCGGCTCCACCTCGCCCGACGCGCGCACGAGGAAGGGAGGGTTGTGTCCACCATTCACGTAGGTCACCGTGCCGCGCTCCGTATCCATCTTCGCGACGAACAAGGTGATGAATCGGAGCCCGCGCACGCTCTGGTGGATGGAGCGGTTCAGACGCCCCATTACGTCCGGGAGCGTCCGTCCGGTCTCGACCTGGGCGCGCACGGTGGCGTGCAGGTGCGCCATCAGGAGGGCCGCGCCCATTCCCTTCCCGGCCACGTCGCCCAGCGCCACGACCAGGCACCCGTCCTCGGACGGGATGAAGTCGAAGTAGTCGCCGCCCACGTCGAACGAGGGGATGTTCCGGCCGGCGACCAGGACGCGCCCGTGCCTGAGGGGCTCGGGGGGAAGCAGGTTCTGCTGGAGCGTGGCCGCGCGCCGTAGCTCCACCGACATCCGCTCGGCGCGCTCCACCGCTTCGTACTGCTCGGTCTCGCGCACCTTCACGGCCGTCAGGTGCGCGATGAGCGTGAGGAGCCGGAGGTCGCTCTCCTCGAAGGGCACGGGCGCGGCCACGTTGTCCACGTACAGGAGCCCCAGGACCTGGTCGTCGTGCCAGAGGGGCGCGCACATGGCGGAGTGGATCCGCTGCTGGATGATGCTCTGCTGCGCGCGGAAGCGGGAGTCCGCCTGCGCGTCTCCGGTCAGGAGCGCCTGCTTTTGCTCGATGACCGTCCGGGCGATGCTCCGGCTGACCACGATGTCGCTCCCCTCGAAGCCGGGGCCCTGCTTCACCGCGCGGGCCGTCAGCTCGCCGGTGTCGGGGTCGCGGAGGAGAAGGGCGGTGCGATCGGCGCGGAGGACGTCCGACGCCAGCTCCACCACGAACGTGAACAGCTCCTCCACCGTTCGGTGCGCGAGGAGCGCCTGTCCCACCTTGTCGACGGCGCGGAGGAAATTTCCGACGCGCTCGGGGGAGATAACTCTTATTTGGCCAGAAATGCTACGGAGTTCCTACTAGGGTGTGTGGATGTGAAAAAAAATCCACGCCGTCATGCT
>JANLXD010000191.1:0-3947 GCA_031364935.1 Candidatus Eiseniibacteriota bacterium | reverse complement strand
AGAAGAACGTCCACCGCTTCCCTCAACGCGGCCGCGATCGTGGCTACAGCCTCCGGTTCTGAGACCAAGGGCGGCGCGATCAGGATCGCGTCGCCGCTGCCGTCCGCGTTGAAACCCGTGGCCGCGTGGACCAGGACCCCTCGCGCGTAGCATCCGGCGGCGACCTTCTCGGCGACCCACCGAGCCCGAGGGAAGGAGGGGCGTCCGTCGCCGGGCGAAGCCAACTCCACCCCCCACAAGAAACCCATACCCCGAACGTCCAGCACCGACTCGTTCTGGCGGAGCGATTCGAGCGCGGCACGCGCCTCTGTCTCAGCGCGGCGAACGCACTGGAAGAGGCCCTCCTCTTCGTAGACCCGAAGCGCCCTGAGGCCGACGGCGCACCCCACGGGGTTGCCGCCGAACGACTGGGCGTGGTGGAACCGCCCGCCCTCCCCGTCCTCCAGCGCCGCGGCGACGCGCTCGGATACCAGGACGCCGGCGAGAGGGTAAAATCCAGCGCTCGCTCCCTTTCCGAAGACGACCAGGTCGGGCGCCGACTTCGCTCCGTCGCGTTCCTCGATCCTCGGCCACGCGAACAAGGCGCCCGTCCGTCCAAATCCCGTGAGCACTTCGTCCGCGATCCAGAGTGCGCCGGCCGCGTCGCAGCGCTCGCGGATCCGGGCCATCCAGCCGCGCGGCGGCACCGGGGCGGCCAGCCCGGCCGCGGGGATGGTCTCGCATAAAAACGCCGCCGCCTGGTCGGCTCGCTCCAGCGCCGCGTCGGCGCGCGCCACGGCGCAGTCCGGATGACGGACTCCCCGGAGGCAATCCCCGCAATAGGCCGCCGGCCCGAATGTGCGCTCGCCCAGGAGGCCGGCGAACGGCGCGCGGCGCGCGGCGTAGCCCGTTGCGTCCAGCGCCGCGAGCGTCCCGCCGTGGTAGTGGCCAGCGAGGGATAGAATCTCCCGCCGATGCGGGGCGCCGCGGGCGCGCTGGAACCACCACGCGGCCTTGATCGCCACCTCCACCGCTTCACTGCCCGACGAAGTGAGAAGGACGCGGGTGAAGTGCGGGCCGGCGGCGCGGAGGAGCGCCTCGCGATAGCCCTCCGCTTCGGTGGAGTCGAACATCGAGGGGCGCGCGTGCGGGAGACGGGCCGCCGTCTCGGCCATGACGGCGACCAGGTCGGGGCGGGTGTAGCCGAGCTGCATGCAGAAGGCCCCGGAGGTGGCGTCGAGATAGCGGCGCCCGGCTGTATCCCAGACGTAGAGTCCGTGGGCCCGTTCCAGCGTGGGCCGCAGAGGAGTGACCGGCGGCCTGCTCACGACGAGAAGATGACAGTGAAGCGGGTCGGGCGCCAGCCCGATTGGCCGCTACCCGGAGGAGGCGGTGGCCACGCGGGCCGCAGCACGCTGGAGCGCGGAAGTGCGCTCCTGGCCGATGCGGAACGAGGACGCCAGGAGAAGGCAAGCCTCGGCGCGCGTGAGGCTTCGGTCGGAGCGCGAGAGCGCCTCGAAGCCCGGATCGAGCCGCGGAACCGGCGCCACCGGCTTGACCACGCGGCGCTTGATCCGCTTCTTCGCCACCGCGACGCCCGTATCGCCCACCGCGGCGCTCGTGGAGCGGAGCGACCGCGCGAATTCCGCCTCGGCCGCTTTCCGCTTTGCGGCAGTCTCGGCCAGCGCCGCCTCGCGCGCCTCACGCTCGGCGCGCGCGGCCGCTTCGGGGTTCGCGAAGACCCGGTTGAAGTCGCCGCAGAGCCGCGCCCGGTCGAAGCAGGCGAGGTTCGGGCCGTAGGCGGGGGACTTTTCCAGGCAGCGAAGGAGGATCTCGAGGGCTTCCTTGCGGCTCAGATGGTCGCCCGCTTCGCCGTCTTCCGAGGCAAGGACTCCGGCGCCGGCGAGAATGGACTGGAGGCCCACGAACGAGGGGCGGGCCCGGGACTCGTTCATCCGGAACGCCCGGACGAGCGCGGCGTAGAAATCGGCGCGGGTGATCGAATCATCGGGGTCGAACTCATCCTCGTCGCCGCCCACGATGCCGTCGCGGCATGCCGCGAGCGCGTACGGCGTCTCCCAGCCCAGCGGGTCCAGGTCGTCGAACCGCCGCACGTGCCGGCTCAGGAAGGAGACCGGGTCCACCGTGGCCAGGAGCGCGAAGGTGCGATCCTCCACGGTCGGCTCGTCGGCTCCCTCGTTATCGGCCTCCTCGCCATCGGCCGTCGGGAGCGATTTCCGGATTTCCAAATGGAGATGCGGCGAGGTGGCGCGCCCGGTCCTTCCGACCTGTGCGATGGTCTGCCCGGCCGCGACCACGTCCCCCTTCTTCACGAGGACCGACCGCGGCTTGAGATGACCGTAGAGGGAATGCACCGTCTCGCCGTCGGGAAGGACGTGGCGGATCACCACGTAGTTGCCCCACCCCGTGCGCCACTTATATGCGTACCGGTAGCGGGTGACGGTCTTGTACACGCGCTTCTGGTTCACGAGCTGGGCCACCTTGACCTGATGCGCCCGGCGCACCTTGATCATCGCCCGGGCGTCCGACACGACCACCACGCCGGAGGCGACGGCGCGGACCGGAGAGCCGCCGGTGCTGTTCGTCAGGTCCACGCCCTTGTGGGAGCGCTGCCCGTGCTTCCCGCGGCGCACCAGGTAGGAGTCGGAGATATGGAAGCCGGTCGGCTCGCCCCGGTGGGGCTGGGTGAAGTCGAGCTCATCCCCCACGGGATAGACGAAGGAGCCGGCAATGGGGGTGGCGCGATCCGCGGGAGGCGAGGCGAGCGCAGGCGGTGCCAAGAGAGCCGCGGCCGCGAGAAGGACGAGCAGAAGCGGCGCTGGATGGAGGGGTGCCCAGCGCTGCCGGTGACGCGGAGACCGCGCCGGTGTGCGCCGCGCGAGCGGCAACCCTATTGATTCTCCACGGCAGGGTCGATATCGCGATGGAGGGCGAAGCGGAAGGTCCAGTCGAGGATCCTCTTCGCCTCCGCGAACCTGAGGGCGTTACTCGGCGCCCCCAGGAGGACGGCCGTGATTTCCGTTCCAGTCGGGGATTGAATGTTGGTGGCGAGACAGTAGCCAGATTCGCTGATGAAGCCGGTCTTGCCCGCGGTGACGCGCCACTTGCTCTTCAAGAGCCGGTTGGTGTTGGCCAGGGTGTGCAGGCGGCGGTTGGACGTGAACGTGTACTGCTCCTTCTGCATGATCGTGCTCACGACCTGGTTGCTGGCCGCGGCGCGGAGAAGCCTGGCGACGCTCTGGGCGGTCGCGACGTTCTGCTCGCTCAGCCCGGTCGGCTCGACGAAATGCGCTCCCACGAGGCCCAGCGATTCGGCCTTCACGTTCATTCGCCGCACGAACTCGAGGCGGTCGATGCCGCACGTGCGGGCCAGCGCCTTGGTGGCCACGTTGTCCGAGGCCATCAGCGAGGCGTGAATGAGATCGCGGACGGAGATCTCTTCGTGGGATCGGATGTGCGAGCGGCTGGACTGGCGCTTGTCCTCGGGAAGAATCTCGACCACACGGTCCCAGTCAGGCTGCGTGTCCAGCAGCACCATCGCGGTGACCAGCTTGGTCAGGCTGGCGATGGGATACACGCGCTCCTGGTTCTTCTGGAAGAGCACCTGCCCGCTCGCGTCCTCGACGTAGGCCGCCTTCACATGGAGGCGGGGGATCCCATAGGGAGTGATGGCCGGGAGGCGAAGCGCCGCGACCCGGCGGCGTCGACGCACGCGGGGACGACGTTTCGCTACATGGCGGGTCGAAGTCGCGTGCAGCCGCGCTGTCCTCTTCGCCCGGGAGCTGCGCACGGCGGCCTCGGCATCGCGGGCCTCGGCGGCAGCACCGAAAGAAATGATGGCGCACAGGATTAAGGCGATTTTTCGGAGGCGGCGAGGTGAGGTCATAGGATGGTCGGCCCTCATCCGTGAGTAACTCCCTGGACGGCGGGTAGCAGAAGGGCGGGGA
>JANLXD010000364.1:0-16928 GCA_031364935.1 Candidatus Eiseniibacteriota bacterium | reverse complement strand
AGTGTCGACCGGCTTCTCGTCCGCGTGGTGCTTGATGACCCGAGCCTCGGTCACGAAGATCGCCTCCTCGGCGATGTTCGTCGACAGATCCGCGACCCTCTCCAGATTCCGGCTCGCCAGCACCAGCTCCAGGGCGCGCGGCACGAACGCGGGATCGTGCACCATCAGCGACGAGAACTTCGCGAAGATCTGCGCCTTCAGGGTGTCGATCTCGGCATCGCGCGCGCAGACCCGGCGGGCCATGGCGGCGTCGTGATTGAGCCACGCGGAGACCGCATCCCGCAGCATCGCGATGGTTCGCTCGGACATGGTGGAGACGTCTTCCAGCCGGTCCGCCTGGGGAAGGCCGGCTACCTTGAGCGCGCTCTGCGCGATGTTCACCGCGTGGTCGCCGACACGTTCGAGATAGGTCGATACCCGGATGGCGGCAACGATGAAGCGCAGGTCGCGGGCCACCGGCTGCTGGAGCCCCAGAAAATCGAGGCACTGGCGCTCGACATCCAGCTCGATCCGGTCGATCGCCATGTCCTCGTCGATCACCTCGCGCGCCAGCGACGAGTCGCGGCGCTTGAGCGCCTCCATGGCCTTGGTGAGCGCGGTCTCCGCCCGCGCTGCCATCTCGCCCAGCCTGTCTTGAAGTGAAACGAGATCCTGATGGAAGTGTCGTTCCATGTCCCCTCGCGACTCGGCGAGAGCGGCCGCGCCGCTCATCCGAATCGTCCCGTGATGTAGTCCTCGGTCAGCTTCTCATTAGGCGACGTGAAGAGATTCCGCGTCGGGCCCTCCTCGATCAGCTTGCCGCTCAGCATGAACGCCGTTCGGTCCGAGGTGCGCGCCGCCTGCTGCATATTATGCGTCACGATCGCGACCGTCACCGTGGTTTTAATCTCGAGGATCAACTCCTCGATCTTCGCGGTGGCGGTCGGGTCGAGCGCCGAGGCGGGCTCGTCGAGCAGGAGCACCTCCGGCTCCACCGCGAGCGCGCGCGCGATGCAGAGCCGCTGCTGCTGGCCGCCCGACAGCCGCAACGCGGGCCGGCTCAGCCGGTCCTTCACTTCCTGCCATAGCGCGGCGCGCTGGAGCGCCGACTCCACCATCTCCTCCAGGCGCCGCTTGTTCCGGATGCCCTGGAGCCTCGGACCGTAGGCCACGTTCTGGAAGATGGACATGGGGAACGGATTCGCGCGCTGGAACACCATCCCGACGCGGCGCCGCAGCGCGACCAGGTCGGTGTCGGGCCGAAGGATGTTCTCCCCGTGGAACAGGGCGGCCCCCTCGTAGCGGACCGGCGGGTAGAGATCGTTCATCCGGTTGAAGCAGCGAAGAAGCGACGACTTGCCGCAGCCGGAGGGGCCGATGATGGCGGTGATGTGGTGCGGCTGAATGCCGAGCGAGACGTCGATCAGCGCCTGGTGCGCGCCGTACCAGAGCGACAGGTGGTTGGCGACCAGGATGGGCGCCCCCGGCGGACTCTCCGTTTCCGGAGCCGCTCTCGTCGGAACCTCTGTCGTCAGCGGTGACACTCGGTCTGGAGCCATCACGGCCACCCTGGGGGTCCAGTCCCCCGCCGCCAGTGCGTCCGACGGCGAGAGTGCGATCGTTCCATTCATGCCAACGCCCATGCTCGGACCGCGCCCCCGCTGAAGGCGTGTCCGCATTGTTACATTCCTGTTACGACTGGCGCGGCGGCCCGTCGCGCGGGATCTCAATCCAGAAAAAGCTGCCCGATCCTGGCGCGCTCTCCGCGCCGACCTTGCCATTGTGCAGCAGCACCGCGTGTTTGACGATGGAAAGTCCCAGGCCGGTGCCCCCGCGCGCCCGAGAGCGCCCGCGGTCCACGCGGTAGAAGCGCTCGAAGACCCGCGGCAGATGCTCGGGAGGGATGCCGCGCCCGGTGTCGGTCACGCCGACGCGGACGCCGGTGGGGGTCTCCTCGACCCGAACGTGAATCGCCCCCGCCTCCGTGTACTTGATCGCGTTGTCGAACAGGTTACGGAGCGCCAGCTCGATCTTGGTCCGATCCACCCGCGCCCGGATTCCCGTTCTGGCCGTCACCTCCAGCTTCAGGCCCGCCCGGCGCGCCAGATCCTCGAACGTCGTACCCATCTCCCGGGTGATCTGCCCCACGTCCCAGTCTTTCAGGTCGAGCGGCGAGTCGGGGCGCTCCAGGTCCGCCAGATCGAGCAGGTCCTGTACCAGGGTTTCCAGCCGGGCCGCCTGCACGCGGATCGTCTCGACGAAGCGGGCGCGGTTCTCCTTGTCCTCCAGGCCGCCGCTCAAGAGCGTCTCGGCGTAGCCGCGGATCGAGGTGAGCGGCGTCTTCAGCTCGTGGGAGGCGTTGGCGGCGAACTCCCGGCGGAGGGCGGCGAGCGCCTTCTCGGGGCGCAGGTCCTGGATCGTCACCAGCCATTCCTCCGTGGGCTCCCGCGAGGCGATCGGGGCCACGACGATCTCGTACTCCCGCTTCTCATCCAGATAGAAGGCGACCTCACGGGTGACCGGCGCGCCGCGGGCGGCGGATTCCAGAACCAGCTCTTCGAGGACGGGCTGACGCGCCACCCAGAGCCGCGTCGGCAGGTTGGGCCGGCCGACGCCCACCAGCTCCCAGAAGAGCGGATTCGCGTGGGTGATGCGGAGGTCGCGGGTCACGAGGGCGAGCCCCTGCGGCACATTGCCCAGCACCGCCTCGCTCGAGTCGCGCTGCGTGGTGAGCTGGGCCAGCGTCTCCTGCGTGCGCTTGGCCACTTCGTTGATCACGCGGGACAGACGCGCCAGCTCGTCGTGGGCGTCGATAGGCGCGCGGGCGCTCAGGTCGCCCGACGCCAGGGCCGTGGCGGTCTCCGCGATCGAGTCGAGGCGCCGGTCCAGCCGCCGCACCGCGACGGCCGCGGCGGTGCAGGCCAGCGCGAAGAGGACAAGGACGGCTCCGGCGACCGGGAGGGGCCGCGCGTCGGCCAGAGTCACGGCCGCGATCCCCGTCGCCAGAAGCGCGACGGCGAGAACGGTCAGGATCACAGCGAGGAGGCGCCCGGTAAGGGGTCGCATGGCGGGAGGGTACCACCGATGCCGCCGACTCCGCCGCGATCACGCCCGCGCGTCCGCCGTCGACCCAGCTAGCCCTTGGGTACCTCGGCGGCGTAGCCCACGCCGGTCACCGTGCGGATCAGCGCCGAGTCCTTTCCCATCTTCGCGCGCAGGCGCCGCACGTGCACGTCGACGGTTCGCGTCTCGCCGAAGTAGCCCAGACCCCATACCTTGTCCAGGAGCTGCTCCCGGGAGAAGACCCGCCCCGGGCGCTGGAGCAGATATTCCAGGAGGCGGTATTCGGTGGGCGTCAGATGCAGCTCGCGCTGCCGAAGAAAAACTTGATGCCGCTCGTTGTCGAAGCGGAACGGGCCGATCACGGTGGGAGCCAGGACCGCCTCGCCCCGGGTCCGGCGCAAGATCGCGCTCACGCGAGCCACGAGCTCCTTGGGTGAGAAAGGCTTGGTCAAATAATCGTCGGCGCCCCGCTCGAATCCGATCAGCTTGTCCATCTCGGTCCCGCGGGCGGTCAAGAGGAGGACGGGGAGCTGGCGCGTGCGCGGCTCGCCGCGAATGGCGTCCAGCACTTCGAGGCCGCTCAGCTTGGGAAGAAGCAGATCGAGCACCACCAGGTCGGGTGGCGACTTGAAAATGCGCTCCAGGCCCGATGCACCGTCGTTTTCGGCGACGACCCGGTATCCCTCGCGCGCCAGGTTATAGCTCACGAGGTCGCAAATCTCGGTCTCGTCGTCGACGACGAGGATGGTGGAACGCGTGGAGCTGGGCACGGTCCGGTTCCGCAGTCTAGCATGCGCGCTCACATGTACGAATCTGCGCTCCCTCCGTTACTACCCCGCGTCGGACCCATGTCAGTGGTATTACGGTTCGCTTCCGGCCCTCCCGGCCGCCTCCATTTTCAACTCGCGCATTGACTTCACGGAGACCATTCGGGTAGTCTGCCCGGTCTTGGTCGAGACACTCTGCGCGCACCGGACCCGAGGATTGCCGTGACCCAAAGCGATCGCAACAAGCTGTTTCTGACCTTGATCGGGGTCGCGGTCGCCCTTTACACGCTCTGGCCGACCTTCCAGTTCTATTCGCTCCCGCCTGAGAAGCGGCAGGAAGTGCTCCAGGCCCGCCCGGCCACGGCCACCACCGAGGTGGAGCGTGAGCGCCTCACCAAGATGGCCAAGCTCCGCGAAAAGGCGATCAAGCTGGGGCTGGACCTCCAGGGGGGTATGTACCTGCTCCTCGAGGTGGACACCTCGAAGCTTCCGCCCGCCGAGGCGCGGAACGCCGTCGATCAGGCGATGCAGATCATCCGGAATCGCATCGACCAGTTCGGCGTGGCCGAGCCCTCCATCCAGAAGCAGGGGCAAAACCGAATTCTAGTTCAGCTCCCCGGCCTCCTCGACCAGGAGCGGGCCAAGGAGCTGATCGGCCAGACCGCGCTCCTCGAGTTCAAGATCGTGAAGACCGACGAGGAGACGCGTGCCCTCTTCGACCGCATCGACCAGTATTTCGCGCGGAAGGGCGGCAACTCCGCGGCGGGGGCCGACTCCCTGTCGCACCCGTGGTCCTCGCACTTCCTGACCGTGGCGCAGGCGGGCGAGTCGTTCGCCCTGCTCGACAACGTGGCCGCGATCGACTCGATGCGGCTCGAGCTCTTGGCCGACTCTTCGTTCGTCATGGACGCCGCCCTCAACTGGGACTCGCACCCCTCCGAGCGCGAGGGGCGCACCGGGCGCGGTCTTCTCGTTCTCGGCAAAGAGCCCCTGATGCAGGGGAAGGAAGTCGCGAGCGCGCAGATGCGGCTGGATCTCGACCAGGAGCGCCCCGGCGCTCCCGGAGTCTCCTTCACGCTGACCGGCCGCGGCGGCGCGCTCTTCGCCGACATCACCGGTGCGAACGTGGGCCGGCGCCTCGCCATCGTGCTCGACCAGCGCATCCAATCCGCGCCCAACATCCACGAGCGGATCCCGCGCGGGCAGGGCTCCATCACGGGCTCGTTCACCGAGGAAGAGGCGCAGAATCTGTCGATCGTGCTCCGCTCGGGCTCGCTCCCGGCCCCCGTCAACATCGTGGAAGAGCGCACCGTCGGGCCGTCGCTGGGCCAGGATTCGATCCAGAAGGGGCTCAAGGCGGGCGGCCTGGGCGCGCTCCTCGTGGTCATTTTCATGCTCGTCTACTACCGGCTATCGGGCGCCGTCGCGGTCATGGCCCTCCTGCTCAACATCATCGGCCTCCTCGCCTGCATGGCGGCCTTCCACGCGACCCTCACGCTGCCTGGCATGGCGGGGATCGTGCTGACGATTGGAATGGCGGTCGACACGAACGTGCTGATCTTCGAGCGGATCCGTGAAGAGCTGCGCCACAAGAAGACGGTCCTCACGGCCATCGAGACCGGGTACGCGCGGGCGTACCGCACGATCATCGACGCCCACGTCACCACGCTTTTGTCCGCGGCCGCGCTGATGTGGTTCGGGAGCGGCCCGATCCGGGGGTTTGCGATCACGCTGTCTCTGGGACTCATCATCAACCTGATCACCGCCGTGGGCGTTTCCAAGATGATCTTCGACGCCTGGTCGCTCCGGCGCCGCACCAGCACGATCAGCATCTAGGGGGTTTGGTGTTACAGATTCTTCACGGACTCAACGTCGACTGGATGGGCCGGAGGAAGATCGCCTACATGATCTCCGGCCTCTCCATTCTGGCGTCGATCATCTCCCTGTGGGCTCATGGCGGTCCTCGCTACGGCGTGGACTTCACGGGAGGATCGCTGCTGGAGGTCCGGATGACGCCCCCGCCCGAAGTCGACCAGGTGCGCTCCGCGGTCGACAAGGCGGGCTTCCACGGGGCCGAGATCCAGAAGCTGAACAGCCCCGGCCAGTTCCTGATCCGCCTGTCCCTGACGGAGCAGCGCGCCAGTCCGGGCCCCGCGGTGGTGCACGCCCGGCCGGCCGCGCACCCCAACGCCCAGGTCGAGCTTCTCCGGGTCGAGTCGGTGGGGCCGCGAGTCGGGGCCGAGCTCCGAGGCGCCGCGATCAAGGCCGTCTTCCTGGCCCTCAGCATGATCCTCGTCTACGTCGCGATCCGGTACGACTGGCGCTACTCGCTGGGCGCGGTCGCGGCGCTCTTCCACGACGTCTTCATCACCCTGGGGGCGATCTCCATCTTCAACAAGGAGGTCAACCTGACCGTGGTGGCGGCGCTCCTCACCATCGCCGGCTTCTCGATCAACGACACCATCGTCGTGTTCGACCGGATCCGCGAGCGGCGCCAGGCTCTCCGGCGTGAGTCCCCGGAGAAGGTGATGAACATTGCCATCAACGAGACCCTGAGCCGGACCGTCATCACCTCGTTCACGGTGGTGCTCACGGTGCTCGCGCTCTTCTTCCTGGGCGGCGAGGTGCTCCACGACTTCTCCTTCGCCATGCTCGTGGGCGTCATCTACGGAACGTATTCGTCGGTCTATGTGGCGAGCGCCCTCGCGCTCGAGACCCAGCTCTACCTCGAGCGCCGGAAGCCGGCCCGCAAGAAGTAGCGCCGCGGCCGTGCCGAGGCGAGCCGCGGGCGGTCCGATGCTCCTGCGAGCCGCTGCGCTCCTTCTTCTTCTCGAAGCGGTCGCGACGGTCCCTGCGGTCGTGACGACGTCCTCGCCCGCCCGCGCCGAAGCGCCCCCTCCTCCGCCTCCCGCGCTCTCCAATGCCACCCCCACGCAGCTCTTTGCGTCCGTGGAAGGCGCCTGGTCTTCGGGCGACTCCGAGGCGCTGGCCGCGCTCGTCGACACGACCAGCGTCCGCATCGGCCTGAAGCCCGGCGCACAGCCGACCGCGGCCATGACCCGAAGCTCGGCCGCCTTCCTCTTCCAGGACCAGCTCCGCCTGGTCACGACCCGTTCATTCCAGATCCTCTCGCTGAACGTGAACAAATCGACCGCTACGGCGACGGCGAGTTGGGCAGGCGATTGGGGCGGGCGCCAGGGTGTGCGGCGCCTGACGGTCAGGATGCGGGCGGCGCCGGTGTCGGGACGCTGGGTGCTTCGAGAGGTACGAGTTAAGGGCTGACGGGCGGGCGTTGTGGAGAGTGGACAGGGGCCTGACGCTACGCACAAAGCGGAAGCGAAAAAATCAATCCGTCTGGCGAGGTCGCCTTCGCTCGCTTCGCTCGTTTCGGCTCAAATCGCCCGACGGGTTGATTTTTTCGCTCCCTCTACGCACATGCCGGGCACTCGATCACTATCCACCGCCCCACTTTTTTGTGGGTTTGAGTTATCCCCGTCAGCATTTGAATCATCCCACCCATTCGCTCCACCTGCTCTTTTCGAGCACCGATTACAGCCGGAACCTCACTAAACAACCGAGGTTTAGCTGAAGGGGCATCAAGGCCCTCTGCTATCCTTAGTTACGTTGTGGACGACGAGACCCCTCGGAAGCCGGGAGAAACCCCTTTTGATAGCTGAAGTCCAATCAGGGAAACATTTTAGGAGCGTCCCGGCCGGTGGTCGGGCATTGCTCCTGGCCATGGTCCTCTGCGCCATGGCTCTGCCCCAGGGCAGGGCTCTGGCCCAGACACCGCGGGGCACCGGCGTCGCGTCGGATCTGACCGGCGGGTTCACGGTCGCCCGCCTCAAGTACACGGGCGGGGGAGACTGGTACTCCGACGAGACGTCGCTCAAGAATCTCCTCCGCGCGCTCAAGGCACGCGGCGACGTGCGGGTGGTCCAGGAGCGCGAGGCGGTCGTGTCCCCCACCGATCCCGACCTCTGGAACTACCCGCTTCTCTTCATCACCGGGCACGGCAACGTGAAGCTGAACGACGAGGAGATCCGCGCGCTTCGACGCTACCTGGATCAGGGCGGGCTCCTGTGGGCGGACGACAACTTCGGCATGGACACCTCGTTTCGCGAGATGATGCGGCGCGTCTATCCCGAATCCCCCCTCGTGGAGCTGCCCTTCACACACGAGCTGTTCCGGAACCCGTTCCCGTTCCCGAAAGGGGCGCCCAAGGTGCACGAGCACGACGGCGGCCCTCCGCGCGTCTTCGCGATCGTCCGCGACGGACGGGTGGCCGTGCTCTACACGTTCGACACCGACATCGGAAACGGGATCGAGGACGCGGGCGTCCATGACGACCAGCCGGCGAAGCGGGAACAGGCCATGCGCTTCGCTCTGAACATCGCCACCTACGCGGTGACCCACTGATGAGCCTCCGTCCCGGCGCCGTCAGCCTGCTCGCGACCCTCGGCCGAGCCCGCCGCATTCTGCTCTGGCGCACCGTCGAGCAGGCGGGGCTGGCGCTGGTCGTGGGGGCGGTCCTGATCGCCCTGATTGCGCTCTGGGTGGCGCTCGCGGCTCCCCTCCATCGGGATGAGTTCGCGCTGCTTCGCCTGGGGCTCCTGGGCGCGGGAGCAATATTGATGTTAGCAGCGGCGGCGCGCGTCGTGCTCGCCCCCGCGCGCCTCGAGGACGCGGCGCTCGCGACCGGACGGCTGCTCGGCGAGCGGGACGACGAGCTGTTGGGCGCGCTCGAGCTGGCCCGGACGCGCGACGACGACGCGCGTACGTCCGGCGCTCTTCGCGACGCCGCGGTCGGAGCAGCCTCGGCGCGGGCGGCCGGCGCGCCCATCGGCCGGCTCAAGCGCTGGGACGATCGCGGGCGGTGGCTCGCGGCCGCGGGCGGAATCCTCGTGCTCATGGGCGTCACGGCGGTGGCGGGCGGAGCCCGGACGCCGGCGGCGATCCGCCACATCACCGATCCCAGGACGGCACCCGTCGCGCCCATCGCGATTCGCGTGGAGCCCGGCTCACGCGATATCGAAGGGGGCGAATCGGTCGTCATCCGCGCCTATGTCCGCGGCACCGGCCAGCGGCCGCGCCTCCGCGCGCTGGAGGCCGGCGAATGGCGTGAGTCGGCGCTCGAGCCCTCCGAGGAAGCGTCGGGGGCCAGGTCCGGCGAGCGCGCCTATTCGCTGCTCCTCCGGAATCTGAAGGACGATCTCCACTACAAGGTCCGCGCCGGGTCGCAGGAATCGCCGGCGTACGCGCTCACCGTGCGAGACCTGCCGCGCGCCACGGGCTACCGGGTGCGCTACGACTACCCCGCCTATACCGGGCTCCGGCCCGAGGAGAGCCACGCCATCACCGGCGATCTCGCGGCGCCCCGCGGGACGCGCGCGCACCTCACCGTGACGCTGTCGCGGAGCGCGCGGAGCGGCGGGATGATCTTCGATCGCGCGGGCACCCGCGTCGACGCCGAGACAGGAGAGCGCCTCGCCCGCTTCGCAGTGTCGATCCGGAGCGACGACCGCTACTCGATTCGCCTCACCGATCCGCGCGGACGAAACGTGGATCTGGGGCCGTTCGAGGTGCGCGCGATTCCCGACCGGCCGCCCACGGTCTCGATTCTCTCCCCGGGCGCCGTCGAGGATGTGGGGCGCGACATGACCACGGTGGTGATCGCGGGCGCGACCGACGACTACGGCGTGCGCAAGATCCTCATCAAGTACAAGGTGCGCGACGCCGCCGAAAAGGTGGAGACGCTCCACGAGGAAGCGGGCGGCGCGCGCGAGCTGGCGGTGCGCTACACGTGGTCCCTCGCCGGCTATTCGCTCCTCCCGGGCGAAGAGGTGGAGTACCGCGTCGGCGCCGTGGACGGCAACGCGGTCGACGGGCCGCAGACGACGTGGTCCGATCCCCGCATCCTTCGCTTCCCGTCGGCGGCCGAGATCCTCGCCTCGATGTCGGGCGAGCGCGACGAAACGATCCACTCCCTGGAGAGCGCCTGGAAGGACGCGCGCGAGCTTCAGAAGAAGGCGGAGGAGCTTTCGCGCGACCTGGGCCGCTCCAAAGAAATGACGTGGGAGAAGCAGCAGGAGGCGCAGAAGACGCTCGAGGGGCAGCAGGAGCTGCAGAAGAAGATCGACAAGGTGGCCGAGAAGCTGAGCCAGGACGCGGAGAAGCTCTCGCAGTCGCGCGCCATGAACGCCGATCTGGTCCAGAAGATCCAGGAGCTGCATCAGATCCTGAGCCAGATCAAGGACCAGTCGCTCCTCCGCTCCATCCAGCGGATCCAGGACGCGCTGAAGAAACTCTCGCCTGAGCAGATGGAGCAGGCGCTCCAGAATCTGAAGATGAACCAGGAGCAGGTCATGCGCAGCCTGGAGCGCACGATCGAGATGCTGAAGCAGATCCGGACCGAGGAGAAGCTGGAGGCGGCGTCGGAGCGCGCGGCCGAGCTGGAGCGCCGCCAGATCGCGACCAACGACTCGCTCTCCCGGACGAAGAAGGCCGACGAGACCAAGTCCCTCGCCAAGGGGGAGCGCGAAACCTCCAAGCTGGGCGCCGAGGAGCGTGCCGCGCTCGACTCTCTGGCGTCCGACTTGGCGCCCATGGATCCGGAGGCCGCAAAGGAAGCCGAGCGGCTGGCCGATGAACTGGGTGAGGAGGGCGCCGCGCCGGAATTCCGGGAAGCGACCCAGGCCATGGAGCAGGGGGAGCGCAACCAGGCGGGGCGGAGCGGCGAGAAGTTGAAGCAGCGGCTCGAGTCGCTCCGGAAGAACGTGGATCAGATGCGCGAGAAGTTCCAGAACAAGAAGAAGAACCAGCTCGCGAAGAAGATGGAAGACGCGGCGCAGGATCTCCTCGAGATCGGAAGGCTCCAGCAGGAGATGCTGGACGATCGATCGAGCAGCCTCTCCGACCGCGCCGAGACGCAGAAGGGACTGGAGGACGCGACCTCGGCGGCGACCAGGCGCATCGCCGACATCGGAAAGCAGACGCTCTTCCTCACGCCGGACATCGGGCAGGCGCTGGGGCGGGCGCTCAACAATCAGGAGAACTCGGTCGGGCGCTACTCCGACCAGGATCTGGCGGGCGGGCTCATGGCGGGGAAGGAAGCGGCCATCGCGCTGAACCAGGCCGCGGCCGGACTCCTGAAAAGCCGCCAGTCCATGCAAAGCTCCTCCTCATCGACCGGATTCCAGGAGGCGATGGAGCGGCTCCAGGGTCTGGGCGGCGAGCAGCAGAGCCTCAACAACCAGGCGATGGGGATGATGCCGGGCCAAGGGCAGGAGGGCGGTCAGGGCGAGGGGCAGGGCCAGGGGCAGGGACAAGGGAGCCGCCTGAGCGAAGGGCAGGGGCAGGCGCTCTCGCGCATGGCGGCCGAGCAGGAAGCGATCCGCCGGGGGCTGGAAGAGACGATGCAGAAGCTGAACAAGGGCGGCGGCACGATGGGAAATCTGGGCGACGTGGCGGACGAGATGAAGAAGGTCGAGCAGGATCTGCGCGGCGGACGGTTGAATCAGGAGACGGTCGACCGCCAGCAGCGCATCCTGAGCCGCCTTCTCGACGCGCCGCGCAGCGTGGAGCGGCGCGACTATTCGCGGAAGCGGCAGTCGCGCCCCGGTGTGGACGTGGTGCGCTCCTCCCCGGGCGCTCTCTCGCCGGAATTGCTAAAGTCGCGGCCGTCGCTGGCGGCCCTCCTCGCGCGGGCGGGCCGCGACCCCGTCACGCCGCGCTATCGCGCGCTGGTGGACGAATATCTTCAGTCGGTGCTCGAGGGAAAAGCGAAGTGATCCGCGGACTCGTGAGTCAACGCCGGCTCCTGCCGGCCGGCGCGGCCGCCGCGGCGCTCGCTCTACTCTTGGCGTTGCCGGCCGCGTCCACCGCCAAGCCCAAGAAGTCCAACGACGCGCGCCCGACGCCCCCGTCCCGGGAATCGGCGCCCCAGCCCCGCATTCCCACGGTTCCGCCGGTGCTTCCGCTTCTCTCGCGCGACGAGCAGCTCCCCGAGGGCTACCAGGACATGGTCCGGCGGCTGATGCAGCGCGGCCCCGCCGACACGCTGGGGGACGCTCTCTATTCGCTCGCCGACGCCTCGTTCCGCGCGGGGGCGTTCGATCAGGCGACCAAGCTCTATTCCGAGTTCGCGCAGCGCTACACGCGAAATCTCCGGATGAACGAGGCGCTGGAGCGCGTGCTCATGATCCGCGACTGCCGCGACTTCGACGACGAGCCGCTCCGGATCTACGCGCGCGCCGAGACGCTCCGCCGCGAAGGAAAGGCCGACTCGGCGGCGGCCGCTCTGTCGGCCGGGCTGGCCCGCTATCCCGGCGCACGCCTGAGGTGGCACTACCGATTCGCGCTGGCCGAGATCGCCCGCGACCAGGGGAACCACGCGCTCGCGGTCGAGCAGGCGTTGGCGGTGGCCGACACCTCGAGCGGATCGCGCCTCGCGCCCTACGCGCTCAAGCTGGCCGGGGACGAGACGCTGGCGGCCGGCGGACCCGTCGAGCTGGCGTCCGGCTACTACCAGGCGATCCTCGAGCGCTATCCCGACTCGCCGCTCGCGCCCGCGGTGCGCGCGCATGTTCTCTCGCTCCGAAAGAAGATGCAGCTATGACGAAGCGCTTCGCGACGGCCGCGGCCGCGCTCGCTCTCGCGCTCGGCCTGTCCCTCGGGGGCACGATGGCCCTCCCCGCGACGGCCTCGGCGCGAATCCTCGTTCCGATGGATGAGAAGCAGGCGGACCATCTGCGCGCCTACGGGCTCACGTACTGGGCGCTGGAGCGCGGGCTCCACGGCGAGTGGCTCCTCAACTATCGCGGCGGCTCATTCCTTCTGCCGGATAACGCCCCGCTCGCCACCGAGGCCGTGGTGCGCGGGGTGACGGTGGAGCCGGTGGACGAGGCGGACGTGGCGCGCATCATGGCGGAGATCGCGGACAACAACATGGACGCGATCAAGCTGGAGACGGCGCCGCGCATCGCGGTCTACGTGCCGCCCAGCGCGCCGCCGTGGGACGACGCCGTGCAGCTCGCCCTGGACTACGCGCAGATCCCGTACACCAAGCTGTGGGACGCCGAAGTGCTGGATGGAAAGCTCTCGGAGTACGACTGGCTTCACCTGCACCACGAGGATTTCACGGGGCAGTACGGGAAGTTCTTCGCGGCCTTCGCTTCCACGGACTGGTACCGCCGCCAGGTGGCCGAGAACCAGGCCATGGCCAAGAGCCGCGGCTTCGCCAAGGTCTCGGAGATGAAGAAGGCGGTGGCGCGGACGCTCAAGGCCTACGTGGCGGCGGGTGGGTTCCTCTTCGCGATGTGCTCCGCCACCGACACGTTCGACATCGCCCTCGCCGCCAAGAACACCGACATCGTGGGCCCCGAGTACGACGGAGACTTCGCCGATCCCCATGCCCAGGCGAAGCTGGATTTCTCGGAAACCCTTGCCTTCCAGAACTTCGAGCTGGACGAGAACCCGATGGTCTACGAGTTCTCCAACATCGACACGACGAACCGGGCGGCGCTCCGCGGACAGCGGAACGACACGTTCACGCTCTTCGACTTCTCGGCGAAGCAGGACCCGGTCCCGTCGATGCTGGTCCAGAACCACGTCGCGGTGGTGCCGGGGTTCATGGGGCAGACCACCGGGTACGAGAAGTCGTTCATCAAGCCGGGCGTGACCATCCTGGCCGAAACGCCGGGCGCGGACGATGTGAAGTACCTGCACGGGCACTACGGCAAGGGGACCTTCACCTTCTACGGCGGGCACGACCCCGAGGATTACCAGCACGCGGTCGGCGATCCTCCCACCGACCTGGCGCTCCACAAGCACTCGCCCGGCTACCGCCTCATCCTGAACAACGTGCTCTTCCCCGCCGCGGAGAAAAAAGAGAAGAAGACGTAGCGGGCGGTCGGGTACACTCCGCGCCCTATGAACACCGTCTGCGCCCCGCGGCGCACGATGCGCCCCCAATGATCACCCTCGCCGACCGCCTTCGGCCCCTCGGACGCCTCCAGTCCGGCGACGCTGGCGCTCCGGGCGCCGTCCGTTCCGCGGTCCTCTCCTACGACCTGCCGCTGGTGATCGGCGCGAGTTGCGTGATCGCGCTCGCGGCCCAGCTCGCGATCCGGCTCCCTTTCACTCCCGTACCGATCACCGGCCAGACGCTGGCGCTCCTCTCGCTCGCGGCCGCGCTCGGGCGTGTCCGCGCCGCCGCCGCGGCGCTCTGCTATCTGGCCGAGGGCGCGGCCGGGCTCCCCGTTTTCGCGGGCGGATCCGCCGGTGCCCACGTGCTGGCCGGTCCGACCGGGGGCTACCTGGCGGGCTTCGTTCCCGCCGCCTGGCTCGTCGGCGCACTCGCCGAGCGCGGCTTCGACCGCCATCCCGCCACCACCGCGATCGCGATGTTTCTCGGAAACGCCGTGGTGCTCCTCTGCGGCGCGGCGTGGCTCGCGGTGTTCGTCGGCCCGGAGCGCGCGGTCATGCTGGGCGTCGTCCCCTTCCTGATCGGGGACGTGGTCAAGGCGGCGTTCGCCGCGGCGCTCCTGCCGCTTTCCTGGCGGGCGCTCGGCGGGACCTGCGGAGGACCTGGCCCGGGCGGGCCCGGCCGCCCAGAAGGCGGAACCGATGTACGACCCTAGCTCCGAATACGCGACGAGCGTCCTTGTCCTGGGCGCCACCGGCGCGATCGGCAGCGCGGTCTCGCGCGACCTGATCGTCAACGGCTATCGCGTCTATGGGCTGATCCGGGACGAGGCTTCGCGCGCGCGCCTCCCCTACGCCGTGGTCGGTGTGATCGGCGACATGCGAACGCCGAAGCAGTGGGAAGCAGCCATCGAGCAGTCCCAGATCGTGGTGAACTGCACCTTCCCGCGCCACCTTGGCGCGGCGAATACGCGCGAGCAGGCCGAGCAGGAGTCGAAGGAGCTGGCGGGAATCCTCGACGATGTCCTCGACGCCGTGCGCCGGAAGAAGCGCCGCATGGTGCAGACGTTCGGGGCCCTCCTCTACGAGCCCGACGCGAGCGGATGGGTGCGGGAGAACTCGGCCATCTCCTCGGGTCGGGGCTTCGGCATCCGGCACAAGTACACGTATCCCGTCTTCGACCGGCAGCGGAAGAAGGGGCTCAAGGCGATGAGCGTGAATCCCTCGTTCGTGTACGGGCGCGGCGGGTGGTTCGAGCACGGCATGATCCGCTCGATGCTCGAGGGAAAGGCCGTCATCATCGGCGACGGCACCCAGACGATGCACTACATCGCGGCCTCCGACGCCGCGAGCGGGTACCGTCTCGCGATCGAGAACGGACTGGACGGCGACGACTATCTGCTCGCCGACGACCGGCCGGCCACGCAGGGTGAATTCGCCCGGCTGGTCGCGCGCGAGCTGGGCGCGCCCGAGCCCAAGCCCGTGCCCGAGGAGGATCTGATCCCGGTCATGGGCGAGTGGAGCGTGGAGGCGTACACCTTCTGCCCCAAGGTCGATTCCACGAAGGCCCGGGAGCGGCTCGGCTGGACGCCGCGCTACCGGACGATCGAGGAAGGCGTCCCCGCCGTGATCCGCGAGCTGAAGCGGGCCCGGCTCTCGGTAGCAGCCGGGTAGGAGCCGTGCGCCGGCCCCTCCCCGTTCTCGTCCTCCTCGCCGCCTCGACCCTTCTCTCCTGCGCTCCCGGCGCCGCCGATTCCTGGTGGTCGCACGTGCGCTGGCTGGCCGACGACGCCCGCCGCGGGCGCGAGACGGGAGAGCCCGGCTACCTCGCCGCCGCGCAGTACGTCGCCCACGAGTTCGAGCGCTCCGGCGCTGAGCCCGCCGGCACTGACGGCTACTTTCAGCCCGTCCGCTTCGTTTCCCGGAAGATCCGCGAGCCCGAGTGCCTCGTCGCGCTCGTGCGCGGCGGGCGCGCCGACACGCTGGACCTGGGCGATGACGCCGCCATCTCCACGTCGATCGAAGCCGCGGATTCGCTCGAAGCCGGCGCCGTGTTCGCCGGCTACGGCCTCGAGCTGCCGGAAGCCGGACTCCGAGACCTGGACGGCCTGGATCTCCGGGGGAAAGTCGCGGTCATCCTCCGCGGGGCGCCGCGAGACGTGCCCTCGACCGTCGCCGCCCACGCGCAGTCCACGGGGGAGCGCTGGCGCCGGCTGTGCGAGCGGGGCGCGGTCGGCCTGGTCACCATCCCCGATCCGGCGGCCATGCACGTGCCATGGGAGCGGGGGAAGCTCTCGCGGTTCGAAGCCGGGCTCACCTTCGCCGACTCGTCCCTGAACGAGAAGGTGGGGCAGCGGTTCGGCATGATCGTGAATCCCGCGCGCGCGGAGCGCCTCTTCGAGGGGAGCGGCCATACGTTCGCCGAGATCGTGGCCGCGGCCCACGCCGGCCGGCCGCTGCCCCGGTTTCCGCTTCCGTGGCGGCTGCGCGCGCGCCTCCGGATGGACCAGCGGATGGTGGAAAGCTCCAACGTCATCGGAATCATCCGTGGGAGTGACCCGGCGCTGCGCGACGAATCGATCGTGCTCTCGGTGCACCTCGACCATCTGGGCGTGGGCGCCCCGATCGCGGGGGACTCGATCTACAACGGAGCGATGGACAACGCGAGCGGCGTGGCCACGCTGATCGAGCTAGCCCACGCGCTCCACTCGCTGCCGCACCCGCCGCGGCGGTCGATCGTTCTCCTCGCGGTGACGGGGGAGGAGAAGGGCCTCCTCGGCTCGAGGGCGTTCGGGGTGAATCCTCCCCACGCGGTGGGGCGGATGGTCGCCGACCTGAATCTAGATATGTTCCTGCCGATCGTTCCACTCCGCTCGGTGGTCGCCTTCGGCATCGACGAGTCGGAGCTGGGCGACTGGTTCCGCGCGATCGCCGATTCCTCGGGGATCAAGATCCAGCCCGATCCCGAGCCCGAGCAGACCATCTTCATCCGGAGCGACCAGTACAACCTGGTGCGCGCGGGGGTGCCGTCGCTCTTCGTCAGGTTCGGGGAGACGGGGGATTCAACGATGGACCGGCGGTTTCACGAGTGGATGCGCGAGCGCTACCACGCGCCCAGCGACGATCTGCGTCAGCCCGTGGATCTGGAAGCGGCGCTGGCGTTCAACCGGCTCCTGTTCCGGGCTTGCCTCGACC
>JANLXD010000128.1:0-3962 GCA_031364935.1 Candidatus Eiseniibacteriota bacterium | reverse complement strand
CGTGACCGCGAAGCAGATCGCCGCGGCCAGGGCCGCCGGGGTGAGCAGGAACATCCCGGCGACGAAGAACGCGGACGAGAGCGAGTAGGAGACGAGGGTGCGATTCCGGCCCGGGACCAGGAGCGGCCAGATCGAGAGCGCGGCGGCGCTCGCCGCGAAGACCGCGGCGAGAGGCCACACGGGCAGCGTGCTCTTCTGCTCGTGCCCGGCGCGCGCCGCCACGAGAAGCGCGAGCACCGCGAGCGTCACGCGGAAGAGGACCAGCTGGATGTAGCGTCGGGAAAACAGCGGCTTGGCACCTCCCTGGAAGCGATCCGCCTCCGTGCCATATATCGGCGTCTGGAGCCGCTGACTTGAGATGGGAAGCGTTTGGATCCTCGCCACTTAGAGCGGAACGCGCCGAATCCCTCTAAACTTTCGGCCGCTCCTGCCGATGAATTGATGTTGCGTGCTCGCCTGCTTCGTTTCCCGCGGGCGCCCGCAACCGGGGTTCGAAACCTTCCCACTCGAATTGCAAGGGGGCGATGCATGCAGGTGGATCTGACGGAGCAGCAAACTCTCATCCAGCGGATCGATCGGCTGGAGCGGCAGAATCGCGCCGTTCGTGCCGCCGGGACGCTGGCAATCCTGGCCGGAGCGGCGGCGCTTTGCATCGGAATGAGCGCGCCGCGACGCACGCTGGAGACCGATCTTCTCATCATCAAGGACGCGACCGGGAACACCCGGATGATTCTCGGGATGGCGGACGACGGCCCCGCGATCACGATGCTCGACTCGAACGGGAAGCTCCGCGCCAACATCGGCGTCACCGAAAAGGGTCCCGAGTTCGACTTTCTCGACCAGTCCGAAACGCCCCGGCTCCAGATGTTCATCGACGACAAGCAGGTGCCCCGCCTGAACCTGCTCGACAGCCGCGGTACCCAGGTCACCTTCCGGCCGTAACCAGCGGCAAGCAAGACGCACGGGCCGGTCCCCTCGCGGGACCGGCCCTTTTTCTTCGCCTGAAACCCCGAATCTGGCAAGATGCCGCCCCATGGTGCCGAGCGCGTCCGCCCCGAGCCGATCCGAGACCCGGAACACGGCCACGTATGCCGCGTTCGCCGTCATGTGCCTCATCTGGGGGAGCACGTTCCTCGCGATCCGGATCGGGAACGAATCCGTCGCGCCGATCTGGGCGGCCTTTCTGCGGCTCGCCATCGCGACGGTGCTCTACGCGATCGTGGCGCGAGCGACCGGCGCGAGCTGGCCGCGCGGCGCGGCGCTCCAGGCGGCCGTCGCATACGGCTTCTTCAACTTCGGCCTGAACTTCGTGCTGCTCTACTGGGGGGAGCTCCGCATCTCCAGCGGCACGACGGCGGTCATCTACGGGACGATCCCCATGACGACCGCGATCTTCGCGGCGCTCCTCGGCGTGCACCCGCTCGAGCGGCATCAGATCCTGGGCGCCTTGATCGGGCTGGCGGGCGTGGCTCTCATCTTTTCCGGCGAGCTCACGGCGGGCGGGCCGCCGATCGCGCTGGCGGCCGTGTTCGCGGCGGCCACGTTCGCCGCCCTCTCCGGGGTCCTCTTGAAGAAGGGCCCGCCGCAGTCGACCTGGGTCGCAAACGGTGTCGGCGCCGCGGTCGGGGCGGCGGTATGCTTGGCGGCCAGCTTCGCGTTCGGCGAGCCGCACGCGATCCCGCGCGATCTCCGGGGATGGGGACCGATCCTCTATCTGGTGATCGCGGGCAACCTGGGCGCGTACGCGCTCTACGGCTGGCTGATCACGAAGTGGAAGGTGACCAAGGTGCACGCGCTGACGCTCGTCGTGCCGGTCATCGCCGTGCTCCTGGGCGCGCTGGTCCGCTCCGAGGCGCTCCCGCCCGCGACGGCCGCGGGCGCGGCTCTGGTCCTGGCCGGCGTGGCGATCACGTTGTTCGCGAAGCGGCGCTAGAGCGCCGAGACCTGTCTCAGGGAGGAGGCAAGATGTCCCCGACTTCGTCCGTCCCACCGCGCCCCGTTCACCGGCAGCGCCCCGTTCACCACGCCGCGTGGCTCGCGATCCTGGTCACCTCGCTGGCTCTGGGCGCCTCTGGCTGCAAGGGAGGCGCGACCGAGATCCGGACGCTTCTCGACGACCCCGGCCGCTACGACGGCACGACCGTGCGCGTGGGCGGCAAGGTGACGACCTCGGTGGGATTCCTGGGCTACGGCGCCTACCGGCTGGACGACGGAACGGGCACGATCCTCGTCGTCTCACAACGCGGCGCGCCGCGGGAAGGGGTCAAGGTCGGCGTGGAAGGGACCTTCCACTCGGTCTTTACCTTCCACGGGGAAAGCGGGGCCGCGATCGAGGAGACGAAGCGTTACGAGCCCTGATCGCCGGAGTCGACGGCGCGGCTTGAACGCCCCCTCTTCGGTATCAGGGCTTCGCGGTCTTCTCGCGCGCCCAGTACTCGGCGGCTTCGTCCATTCCGTCGCGGTAGCTCCGGCGGGGCCGGTAGGCCAGCTCGGAGCGGATTCGCGACGCGTCGAACCGGCCCATCCAGTAGCCGCCGAACTCGGCTTCCGGAATCGTCTCGAGGGGCGGCGTCCCGAACCAGCCGCGCACCTCGTCGGTATACTCGCGCCACGATACGTCGCGGTCCGCCACGTTGTACGCGCGCCCGACCGCCCGCGGCCCGGCGAGCGCGAGGAGCACCGCGTCCGCCAGGTTCTCCACGTGCACCCACGGAAGCGTCTCCCGCCCGTCTCCGCGAAGCTTGACCTGCCCGTCCCGGATCCGCGCGGGCATCTTGCCCCCCCACGTGGACGTGCGATGCACGCCGAGGATCGCGCCCGGCCGGAGGATCACGCCGGGAAGACCGCGCTTCATCGCGTCCAGGACCACCAGGTCCGCCTCCGCCTTCGTGAGTCCGTACGGGTCCCCGTCCTCCTTGAGCGCGGCGTCTTCGTCCAGGAGATCCTGGGGAGCGCGCGCGTAGACCGAGATGGTGGAGATCTGCACGTAGCGCCGGACGCTCGCGGCCAGCGCCGCCTCGACCATCGCGCGCGTTCCTTCGACGTTGACCTGCCGCGCCGTCTCGAGATCGGGTCCCACGGTCGCGGCGCAGTGAATGACCGCTTCCGCGCCGCGCGCGGCGGGACCGGCCACCTCGGGACGCGCGAAATCCCCGGCCACTTGCTCGATGCGGGGGCTCACCAAGTCCGGCTCCGCACCCGGGTCGCGGACGATGGCCCGCACGCGGTGACCCTCGGCGGCCAGCCGCCGCGCGAGGCGGCTTCCCACGAAACCGGTTCCGCCCGTCAAGAGCACGAGAGGCTCAGAGCTGTCGTTCACGGGGAATCCCCTTTCCGGAAAGGAGCGCCATGCGGCGCACCAAAGACGTTCTCAACTCCGTAGGCATCCTGCTGCTTCGCGTGGGAGCCGGCGGTCTTCTCTTCTTCGCTCATGGGCTCCCCAAGCTGCTCCGCTGGACCGAGCTCGCGCACAAGTTCGCGAATCCGGTGGGCCTGGGACCCGAAGTGAGCTTCTCCCTCGTCGTATTCGCGGAAGTCGTCTGCGCCGGCGCCGTGATGCTCGGCGTGGCCACGAGAGTCGCGGCGGCTCCGATCGTGTTCTTCCTCCTGGTCGGCGCGTTCGTCCAGCACGGCACGGATCCGTTCGCCGACAAGGAGCTGGCCCTGGTCTACCTGGTCTGCTTCGCGACGCTCACGCTGACGGGCGGCGGCCGCTACGCGCTGGACACCTTCATCCTCCGCGGCCGCGCGGGCCGGCGGCGGCTGTAGAGGGTTAATTCCGGAGCAGGTATTCCACCGACGTCACGACGCGCACGATCTTGTACATCTGCGACTGCTCGGCGATCCCCGGCCCCTGCTCCGAGCCCGGGTTCACGACGAGATAGACGGTGTGGCCGATGAGCGGCCGCGTCGCGGGCGCGAGGTCGGGCGCGGGCAACAGGCTCGCCTCCTTGCACGTCACG
>JANLXD010000110.1:0-4976 GCA_031364935.1 Candidatus Eiseniibacteriota bacterium | reverse complement strand
TCGTCCGGCGTGCCGGCGAAGGCAAGAAAATCACTGTACCCTGACCCCGGTTTCTGGCCCCGGGGAGTCCGCATGAAGTGTCCCTCGTGCGGGCATCAGGAAGACAAGGTCATCGACTCGCGCGGGTCCAAGGAAGGACAGGCCATCCGTCGCCGGCGCGAGTGCCTCAAGTGCCACCGGCGCTTCACCACCTACGAGACCATCGAGACCACGCCGCTCTTCGTCATCAAGAAGGACGGGCGGCGCGAGCCGTTCAACCGCGAGAAGATCCTGAACGGCCTGTTGCGGGCCTGCGAGAAGAGGCCCATCGCGGCCGAGCGCCTGAATGAGCTGATCGACTCGCTGGAGGCCGACCTCCTGCGCCAGGGCGTGGACGAGGTGCCATCGCACGAGATCGGGGCCCGGGTCATGGAGGCGCTCCGCTCGCTGGATGAAGTGGCGTACGTGCGGTTCGCCTCCGTCTACCGGCACTTCAAGGACCTGAACCAGTTCCTGGAAGAGCTGCGATCGTTCCTCAAGTGACCGAGCGGGTCATGCCGCTTCTCGAGCACCTGGACGAGCTTCGAAGCTCGCTGGTCCGCGCGGCGATCGTCACCGCCATTCTCGTCGCGGCCGCGTGGGCGTTCTCCGACCGCCTGCTCGACGCGCTGATCGTGCGCCTCATCGGGGACCAAAAGGCGCTCGCGTTGACGCCGGGTGAGGCGTTCTCCGCGCGCATGCAGATCGCGCTGTGGACGGGGGCCTTGATCGCGGTGCCGTACCTGCTTCTCGAAGCGTGGCGTTTCGTGGCGCCGGGGCTGAAGCGCGACGAGCGGCGCTTCGCGGTGCCCTGGATGCTGGCCTCGGGAGTGTTGCTCTACACGGGAATCGCGTTCGCCCTGGAGCTTCTCCTCCCGGCGATGGTCGGGATGCTCCAGTCGTTCGCGACGGCGCGGATCGAGTCCCGCGTGTCGGTGGGTTCGCTTCTGAGCTTCGCGGTCAAGCTGGCCGCGGGGTGCGGGCTACTCTTCCAGATGCCGCTGGTTCTCTGTCTCCTCGCGTGGTTCGGGATCGTCTCGCCGCGCGCGCTCTGGCGCGCGTGGCGGCACGCGGTGTTCTTCATCGCGCTCGGAGCCGCGGTCATCACGCCGGGCGACGGTCCGTCCATGCTCATCCTGACCGTGCCCTTGGTCGTGCTGTACTTCGTCAGCGTGGGAGTCGCCTGGGGACTCTGGCGCGCCAAGGGACGGCCGGCGCGCGACCGCGGAATGTTCGCATGAAGGAGGTTGGAATGCTCCTCGCCATCGATATCGGAAACACCGAGGTGACGCTGGGCCTGTTCGACGGCGGGAAGCTGAAGCGCTCCTACCGCGTGAGCAGCGAGACGCGTCGCACCGCGGACGAGGCCGCGCTCCTCCTCCGGCAAATCGCGCCCGAGCTGGCCGGAATGAACGGCGCCGCGGAGCCGGCGGCGAAAGGGAAAGGGGCGCGACGCGCGACCGCAGCGCCCCACGCGAGCGTGATGGCTTCCGTCGTGCCCCCGCAGACCGCGATCTTCGCCGAGGCCGTGAAGCAGCTCCTCGGGAAGGCCCCGCACGAGGTGACGGCCGCGAGCGCGCCCTGGCTCCCGATCGACTACCACGACCCGGGCGCCGTCGGCGCGGATCGGATCGCGAACGCGGTGGCCGTGATCGAGCGGCACGGAACTCCCGCCATCGTCGTCGACTTCGGCACGGCGACCACGTTCGACGTGATTTCCAAGGACGGCCGCTATCTCGGAGGGGTGATCGCGCCCGGTGCCCTCACCGGCGCCGAGAACCTGATTCGCCGCGCCGCCCGGCTGGGCGCCTTCGAGATCAAGGCTCCCGCGCGCGTCGTGGGGAAGAGCACCGAGGAGAGTCTCCAGTCCGGGCTTTTGTACGGCGCCGTGGGACAGGTCGACGCCATCGTGCGGCTCATCGCCGCCGAGACGCGCATGCGGCCGAAGGTGGTGGCAACCGGAGGCCTGGCCAAGGCCATCGCGATTCATTCGAAGACGATCCAGAAGGTGGACGCGAACCTGACGCTGCACGGGCTAAGAACCATCTACGAACGGAGGGGTATCAAGGGGCGCTGAGCCAGCGGATCCCCTCGCAATCGGCCTGAGCCAAGAGCCACGAGCACGGGTTGTCGTCCGAAACCGTTGATCGCAGTTGCGAAACTTCCGTGAGTGTCGGGAGCGCGCACGACCGGGACCGAACTCCGGTGAGGTGGCGCTTCGGAACCTATACCTTCGCCCTCGGAGGCCGCTAACATGCTTGACTGGCTGGTAACGCCTCCAGCACTCTCAGGCGGCGCGCGTTATCTGAACGATGGACGTGCAATTCACCGCCAATGTTGTCAGACCCCGCGAGGAGGTAGACCGGTGGAAGTGAAGTCCACGCTTCTAGGTCTGTTGCTCATCGTTGCCGTTTCGTCCCTTCTGCAAGTCCCAAGTTCCCAAGCGGTGCCCGCCTTCGCCCGGCGAGAGAATGCCAAATGCCAGATGTGCCACTTCCGACTGCCGGAGCTCAATGAGGATGGGCACTCCTACATCCGTCGCGGCCTTAGAGAGGAACGTGGAGGGATGGCGGCGCAGACGGGCATGGTCATGGGGACGACTGAGGAGGCGAAGACTCCGGTCGCCTCCACCGCTCGTCCTCTCGGAGAAGCCCTGCCGCTGGAGTGGCGACATTACCTGACCGTCATGGGGCACCAAACCTACGAAGCACGCCGTAATACGAAGGCCGGGTTTCACCCGGGCGAGATCGAGGGCTGGATCGGCGGGCCGCTCGACCCACACTGGTCCGGCCTCGCGATCCTAGCGTTCGACGTCGAGGCAGGCGGCGTCGAGGTGGAACAAGCCTATGCCCAGTACAATACCTCATGGAGTCCACATTTCGCTTCCCTGCGCTTCGGCCAACTCCTTCCTTTCGCGATCCTCTTCAACGGGGGTGGCGCCGGCATGGCGTTGTCCGCGCCCGTTATCTTGGAATCGCCGTCGAGACCGCAGAATCCTTGGACACCCGCGACGCTTCTGCGTGGAGTTGAAATCGGCGTGGTGGACCTGCCGAGTTGGAACGCGTACGTGGGCGCGGGCCAGCCCCAGATCGACGATCTCGTGGGTGTCAGCCACACGGATGTCTATGCCAGCGCGGAATACCTCATTGGCAAGAAGGGCAACGCCGTCAGCGCGTTCGGCTACAAGGGTAAGATCGCAGCCGTTCCCGGACAACCCTCGATCGACTACGAGAGAGTCGCGCTGTTCGCCAATGCCTATGGGCCCGGGATGAAGGGAGTGCTGGGGCTTCTCTGGGGGAAGGACAGGCCGGCCGGGGACCAATCTCTGCGCACCGCCGGCTGGTTCCTGCTCGGAAACGTCCTGCTTGCAGAGCGATGGGCCGGGTACGCGCGCTACGATTACGCAAAGCGGGACGCCCCTGTCGGAGAGGCAGAGATCACCGACGGGCCGACCATTGGTGTGTCCTGCTGGGCACAGACCCAAGTGCGACTCACGCTCGAATCCCAATTCTTGAAATCGACCGGTACGTCCCGAGACCGAAGCGCAGTCGCTCAGCTCATGTGGGCATTCTGAGCCGGCGGGAGGATGAACATCGAATACGGGTTCACGCGCACCTTGAAGGGTGTCTCCTATGAAGCAGCGAGACATGGCGAAGATCCACGATGACAACAACTCTCTCACAGTCCTAAAGGAGAAGTAAGATGAAGACAAAGGTAATTGCAACGATCGTGATGGCTCTCACGCTAGGCGCCTTGAGCGGAACGCCTGCAATCGCCCAAACCAACAAAGGCCAAGCGCATTCAACAACACAAGGCAAAAAAGGGATGTCACACGATCGCATGGTGATGGCCATGGCGAATGAGCCACATCATGTTCTGGCGATGGCCTACCACCAGAATCTGGCTACCTTTGCCAAGGCCCTCCACGAACAAACGGCCCGAGCGAGCTCCGTCAACGTCAAATTCGCCCGCGCTGCCGTGGCAGAGATGCGGCGCAGTTACGACCAGATGAACGCGCATCATCAAGAGCATATGCAGACGATGAGCGCCGAGGTGAAAACCAAAATGAGCGGGATGATGAAGCAGATGGAGACCCATCGGAGCGAACTTAACGCCCAGCTAATGGCACTGGAACAAGAGGTTCAGTCGGCCACAGCAGACCCGAAGAAGGTCTCCACCTTGGCGGCCAGCGTCCTCACACACTTGGATGCCATGTCCAAAATGCATCAGGGCAGTCAGGGGAGCAAGATGAAGACGAGGATGTAGGTCTACCCGGGCAGGGAAAGTCCGGCCATGATCGATCACTACGTGTGGTTTGTCTGGTCGAGCGCGTTCCTGATCCCCTGGCTCGGGCTGTATCTCGGAGTTCCCGCCCGGCGGAGGGTCATGCTGCGAGCGAGCTTGCTCACCATGCCGTTCGGGCTCACGGAGCCGCTATTCGTGCCGGCCTACTGGTCCCCGCCCAGCCTCTTCGACCTCGCCCAGCGCACGGGCTTCGACCTCGAGAGCCTGATCTTCAGCTTCGCGATCGGGGGCGTGGGGCTGGTGCTCTACGATGTGCTCACCCGCCGCGTCACCGTGCGATTGCCGGCGGCGGAGCAGCATCACGTGCGCCACCGCCTCCACAAGACTGGCATTGGCGGCACCCGTAGTCGCATTTCCGCCACTTCTCTTATTGCGATGGAATCCCATCTACCCGGCGATTGTAGCGATGGGGATTGGGGCGCTTGCCGCGATCGCTTGCCGGCCGGACCTAAAGGGAAGAACCTGCGTGGGCGCAATTCTCTTCCTCGCGTTCTATGCCGTCCTCTTGATCGGCCTCGAGGCGACCGTGCCGGGCTACATTGGACGAGTATGGAACCTCGCCGCGCTCTCAGGATTGTCGATCGCCGGTCTGCCGGTCGAGGAGTTGCTCTTTGCAGCGGCGGTCGGCGGCTATTGGTCGGCCGTCTACGAGC
>JANLXD010000094.1:0-2574 GCA_031364935.1 Candidatus Eiseniibacteriota bacterium | reverse complement strand
GATCGAGAAGTACTATGAGGAGATCGTGCTTCTCGAGCAGCCGAACATCCGCGATCCCGACCGAAAGGTGAAGGAGCTCCTGGATCAGGCCATCTCGAAGCTCGGCGAGAACATTGTCGTGCGCCGGTTCGCCAAGTTCCGCATCGGAGAAGCCTGATCCCCATGGAGCCCTCGCCGCGGCGGGTGTTGCTCAAGCTGAGCGGAGAAATCCTCGCGGGGGAAGCCCGCTTCGGCATCGATTCCAAGGCGCTCGGACGCGTGGCTGACGAGATCGTGCAGGGGACACGCGCCGGGGTCGAGATCGGCATCGTGATCGGGGGCGGGAACCTGATCCGCGGTACTTCGGCGGGCGACGGGCTCGACCGCGCCACCGCGGACAGCATGGGGATGCTGGGCACGGTGATCAACGCGCTCGCCCTCCAGGCCGCCCTCGAGGAACGGGGGATCACGACGCGCGTCCTCTCGGCCATCGAGATGCGGACACTGGCCGAGCTCTACATCCGCCGCCGCGCCATCCGCCACCTGGAAAAGGGGCGGATCGTCATCCTGGCGGCCGGAACGGGGCACCCCTACTTCACCACCGACACCGCGGCCGTGCTCCGCGCGGTGGAGATCCGGGCCGACGTGCTCCTCAAGGCCACCAAGGTGGACGGCGTCTTCACCGACGACCCCATGCTGAATCCCGCCGCCACCCGCTTCGACACCCTCAGCTATCTCGAGGCCATCGACCGCCGCCTGAACGTCATGGATCGGACGGCGTTCACGATGGGAATGGACAACCAGCTCCCGCTCGTCGTGTTCAACGTCACCGTCCCGGGCAACCTGGTCCGCGCGCTGAAGGGCGAGACTGTGGGGACCCGGGTCGCCGTGGAGGTCTAGGATGGCCCCAGAGTTCCTGAAGAACGCCGAGGAGCGCATGAAGAAGGCGGTGGAGACGATCCGCCATGAGGTCGCCACCGTCCGCACCAACCGCGCGACCACGTCGCTCCTCGACGGCATCAAGGTGGAGTACTACGGGAATCCCGTGCCGCTCCAGCAGGTCGCCAGCGTGAGCGTGCCCGAGCCGCGCATGCTCGTGATCCAGCCCTGGGAGCGCGCGATCCTCCCCGAGATCGTGAAGGCCATCCAGAAGTCCGATCTCGGCTTGAACCCCGCCGACGACGGCTCGGTGGTCCGCTTGACGCTTCCCACGCTCACCGAGGAAAGACGTAAAGACCTGGTGAAGCATCTGGGCAAGATCATCGAGGACGGCCGCGTGCGGGTGCGCACCGTCCGGCGCGAGTGCAACGACGACCTGAAGAAGCAGGAGAAGGACCACAAGATTTCGGAGGACGAGAGCAAGAAGAGCCACACCGAGGTGCAGAAAATCCACGACCGGTACATCGCTCAGCTCGACGACCTGTTTCACAAGAAGCAGGCCGAAGTCATGGAGGTCTGAGGCACGCCGGCCGCGCCCCCGGTATGATCCCCATGCGCGCCACGCCCAAGGCTCCCACTGCGGAGCAGGTGCTCCGGCGTCCCGTCCCCGAGCACATCGCGATCATCATGGACGGCAACGGCCGCTGGGCCAAGCGGCGGGGGCTGCCGCGGCTGATGGGCCACCGCGCGGGGCGGCGATCGGTGCGCGAAGTGGTCGAGGCGTGCGTCGAGCTGGGTGTGCGCGTGCTCACGCTCTACACCTTTTCCCTCGAGAACTGGGAGCGCACGCCGGGCGAGGTGCGGGGCTTGATGCGGATTCTCGAGCAGGTGTTGAAGGACGAGCGCGAGGAGCTGAAGAAGAACAACGTCCAGCTCCGCACGATCGGCCACGTGGATCTCCTGCCCGAGCGAAGCCGGGAGATCCTGGAGGAGACGCGCCGCTTCCTCGAGGATTCGACCGGCCTCACGCTGGTGCTCGCGCTCTCCTACGGGGGGCGCGCCGAGATCGTGGACGCTGCGCGGCGCATCGTCGCGGCCGACCGGAAGCATCGCATCCCGATCGGGCAGATCGATGAGGAGTTCTTTCGGAAGCAGCTCGACACCGACGGTCTTCCCGATCCCGACCTCCTGATCCGGACGAGCGGCGAGCTCCGCGTCTCGAATTTCCTCCTCTGGCAGCTCGCCTACGCGGAATTCTGGGTCACCGACACTCTCTGGCCGGACTTCCGCCGGAAGCACCTCTACCAGGCCGTCTATGACTTCCAGCATCGAAGCCGGCGCTTCGGCCGCGCGGACTGAGCCCGCGCCCCCTACGATCGAGCCCACGCCGCGGGCCGAAGCGGCGGGCCCCGCGGTGACCGCGGAAGCCAAGTCGGGGCGCCGCGACGCGTCGTTCCCGCTGCGCGTGGCGAGCGCGGTCCTCTTCCTGCCGCTCGTGGTGCTCGCGGCGCGCGTCGGGGGCGTGGTCTGGCTCATCTTCACGCTGCTCGTCGTCGGGATCGCGCTCCGCGAGTTCTACCAGATGATGGAATCCAAGGGGTTGATGCCGCACTGGAAGTCCGGCACGTTCGCCGCGCTCCTCCTCCCGATCGGCTCCTACCTCCGCCTGAGCACCGGTCGCACGGCCGAGTGGAACCTGGGCGGGCTCCTCACGGT
>JANLXD010000051.1:0-6390 GCA_031364935.1 Candidatus Eiseniibacteriota bacterium | reverse complement strand
GTCGGCCGGCGAGGGGACGACCAGCCAAGGTGAATTCTGGGAGGCGATCAACACGGCGGCCACCTCCCAGCTCCCGGTCCTGTTTCTGATCACCGACAACCAGTACGCGATCTCGGTTCCGGTCGAAGCGCAGACGCCCGGCGGCGACATCGGCCGCTGCATGAGCGCGGTCCCCGGTCTCCGCGTGATGAAGGTGGACGGCACCGACCCGCTCGAGTCGTTCAAGTCGGTGGTCGAGGCGTCGCACCACCTCCGCGCGGGGCGCGGGCCGGTGCTGCTCCACGCGATGGTGATCCGCCCCTACGGCCACTCGATGTCCGACGACGAGGTCTCGTACAAGCCGCCGCAGGAGCGCGAAAGCGAAGCCAAGCGCGACCCGGTGCTGACCTATCCGGAGTTTCTGGTGCGGGAGGGGCTCGCGACGAAGGAGCAGATCGAGCAGATCAAGAAGGACGTGGAGGCCGAGATCGCCGAGGCCGAGGCGGCCGCGCTCGCGGCGCCCAAGCCCGACCCGGCCACGCTCTACGATCATCTCTACTCGCCGACCGTCGATCCCACCACCAAGGACTTCGAGACCGAGCCGCGCTTCGAGGGACAGCTCGAGACGATGGTGACGCTGATCAACCGCTGTCTCCGGGACGAGATGGCGCGCGACGAGCGGATCGTCCTCTTTGGCGAGGACGTCGCCGACGCGACGCGGGAGCACATCCTGAACACGGTCCCCGGGAAGGGGGGCGTGTTCAAGGTGACGCACGGACTCCAGAAGCAGTTCGGCAAGCGCCGCGTGTTCAACTCGCCGCTCGCCGAGGCCAACATCGTGGGGCGCGCGATCGGGATGGCGACGCGCGGCATCAAGCCGGTCGTCGAGATCCAGTTCTTCGACTACATCTGGCCCGCGATGATGCAGATCCGAAACGAGATGGCGATGCTCCGGTGGCGCTCGAACGGCGACTTCTCCTGCCCCCTGGTCGTGCGCGTCGCCATCGGCGGCTATCTCCAGGGCGGGTCCATCTATCACAGCCAGAGCGGCGAGAACATCTTCGCCCACATGCCCGGGCTCCGCGTGGTCTTCCCCGCGAACGCAGTCGACGCGAACGGGCTCCTGCGCACGGCGATCCGCTGCGACGATCCGGTCCTCTTCCTCGAGCACAAGCACATCTACCGCCAGCCCTACGCCAAGGGGCCCTATCCGGGCCCGGACTTCATGGTTCCGTTCGGGAAGGCGCGCGTGGCGCGCGAGGGGAGTGACGTCTCGGTGATCACGTGGGGCGCGACGGTGAATCGAGCGCTCCTCGCGGCGCAGCGGCTGGAGGCGGACAAAATCTCCGTCGAGGTGGTGGATATGCGGACGCTGCTCCCCTTCGACCGGGAAGCCATCGCGCGGACCGTCACGAAGACGGGCCGCGCGCTGGTGCTGCATGAGGATGTCCTGACCGGCGGGTTCGGAGGCGAGATCGCCGCCATCATCGCCGAGCATCACTTCGAGTCGCTCGACGCGCCGGTGCGCCGCATCGGCGCCGCCGACACCCCCGTCGGCTACGCTCCCATCCTCGAGGAGAACATCCTTCCACAGGTGGATGGCATCACGAGCGCGATCCGGGAGCTGGCCCGCTACTAACTCCGCCGCGCGGCCGAAACCGCGGCGGAGCTACATCTTCGCCGAGAGCATTCCTTCCGAGGTGATCGGATCGATGATCGCCTTCACTTCCGAGATCTTGTTGGCCGGGAAACCGCCGCGCTTCGCGTGCTCGCGGACCATCTCCTCGTTGGGCGCGTTGTAGATGCAGTAGATCTTGTCGGCCGTCACGTAGCTGTGGACCCACTGGATCTTCGTGCCGAGCTGGTCCAGCACGTTGCACGACTTCTGCGAGATGGCCTGGAGATCTTCGGGCTTCGTGCTTCCGACGTTGGGGATGTCCCGCTCGATGACGTACTTGGGCATGGCGCTCCTCCTTAGGTGTCGTTGAGGCTGAGCGGAAAGTCTACATCATGGAAAGATAGGCCCGCCAGGGGCCGATCGCGTCTCTGTACTGCCGCCCCAGGGTCTGGGCGATCTGGCGGATATGCCCCAGATCGTGGGCCGGCCACGTGGCGAGGTGCTGCTCCAGCGTGACCGTCCCCAGCTCCGGATGGCTGCCGCGTCGGGCCAGGTCGGCGGGAGTGAGGGCCAGCTTTCGAAGCGCGGCGATATTCCCCGCCCGGAGCGCGGCGAATTCGTCGAGCAGCGCCTCCACCGTCTTCCCGCGCGACGCCTCGAACATGGCCTCGCGGTCGAAGGGGGCGAAGGGCGAAGATTCCCCCTTCTCGAGGATGTGGCGCGCGCGAGGAATCCAGTCGGCCTTCTCGCCATGGATCAGGTGCCCCACCACGTCGAAGGCGCTCCATGTCTCGGGACCGTCGGTGGCCCGAACCCATTCGTCCGGCAGTCCGGCGAGCATCGCCTGGAGCACGGTCGGGGTCCGCTCGAGGATGGGAATCGCGAGGTCGAGATCGAATTTCACGTGATGATGAGCCCCATCAGGGCCTCCCCTGTGCGAGGTTCGGAGCCAGCTTCAAGATCCCATTCTCCCGCATCACCTTGCCTTCCTCTTCCAGCTTCTCCACGTGCGCCAGGAGCGTCTTCAGCGCGAGCGCGGGATCCGCGGCGGGCGTGTCCTCGTAGACGCGCTGCCGGAGCGCGTCCTCCTTCATCGGTCCCGCCTCGAGCGCACGAAGAATGCGGCTCTCGCGCATCCGGCGATGCTCGATCAGCGCGTCGAGAAGACGCGCCACCCCGCGCTGGGGCGCTCCGTGGCCCGGGACCAGCACCGTGATCCCCACCTTGCGCAGGCGCTCCAGCGTCTGCACGTAGGCGCGCATGTTCCCGTCCGGCGGGGCGATGACCACCGTGCCCAGGCCGGAGACCACGTCGCCCGCGATGAGCGTGCGCGAGGTCTCCTCGAAGAACGATAGGTGCGATCGCGCGTGCCCCGGCGTCGCGAAGACTCGGAGCCGGCGCGGGTGGCGGCCGGTCAGCTCGATCCGGTCTCCTTCGCCCAGGACGCGGTCGATCGGGACGCGGTCCGCGGTCTCGGCGTGCGCCCAGACGGGGGCGGCATAGCGCGCGCGCATGATTTCAACGCCGGCCAGATGGTCTCGGTGGCGGTGCGTGAGCAGGATCGCAACCACGCGCCCGCGCGAGCCCTCCGCCTCCTCGACCACTCGGTCGAGCGCTTCGAGCTCGTCGGGCTCGGCGCTTCCCGGGTCCACGATCACCACGTCGCCGTCTCCGACCACCACCGCGTTGGTGTGCGTCGCGGGGGGAAGCGTCTCGGTCTTGAGCGGCACCATCGTGATCGCGGGCCGCACGTGGACGATCCGCGAGGGAACGCCGTTCGCCTCGGGGATCTCGTAGAGGCGGCCGGGCAGCCCGTGCGCGCCGTCCGCGAGGACCTGGATCGTATGAAGCGTCGGCATCGCAAGGACCACGCGGTCTTCGTCCCACTGGCGAACCGCCTCGCTCGGATCCACCCACTCCCCCGACTCCAGCTCCCCGGGCCAGACGTCGGGCACGGCCGGCTCCGGCATTTCGACCAGGAAGAAGTTGGTGTTGAAGCGCGCGCGGCTGAAGTGCGGCGTGATCCAGCGGCCGCACGGCACGTAGCGCGACTCGTCGAAGCGGAGCCCCCAGCGCTTCTCCGCGACTTCCCAGAAGGGCGTCCGGCCGTCGAGCACCTCTTTCCGGTGTCGGCGCTGATCCTCGATCGCGGGTGGCTTGCCGGAAAAGCCGACCAGGAGCCCGGTTTCCTCGAACGTCTCGCGCGCGGCGCAGCGCGCCATGGTGAGCAGGTTCTGCTCCAATTCCCCGGTGAGAGGCCCGTCCTCCTGGGAATAGCGGCCTCCCGGAAACGAGTGAAAGCCTCCCAGGAACGGATTCTCTTCGGAGCGCCGGACCCACAGAACGCGGAGCCCGCTGGCGCGGCTGATGAGGATGGCGCTCGCGGCGGGGCGGAGCGCCTCGGCCGCCGTCACTCGACCAAAACCGAAGGAAGCGCTTCGCGAAGCGCGCGGATGTGCTCGGGGGTGGTGCCGCAGCATCCGCCCATGAGCTGCGCGCCGTGCCGGGTCCACTCTCCGGCGAAGGAGGCGAAGCGTTCCGGGGTGACCGACTCGTCGAAGCTCCATGCCCCGTCGGGGCCCGCCGAGCCCGCGTTGGGATAGCATCCGATCGGAACCTGCGTGGCCCGGCTCATCGTATCGAGGCACGCGGCGGTCTCGGAGAGCGGCGTGCAGTTGATCATGATGGCGAGCGGCTCGAGCGGCTCCACCGCGCGCACCGCGTCGGCCAGCGATTCCCCCGATAGGATCGCGCTCCCGCTCTTGCAGACGAAGCTGACGATGAACGGAAGACCGGTGTTCCGCGCGGCGCGACCCGCGGCCATCGCCTCCTCGATCGTGTTCATCGTCTCGAGCATGAGAAGCTCGGCGCCGGCGCGCTTCAGCCGCGCGGCCTGGTCGTCGTGCTCGCGCTCCATCTCGCGGCGTGGAGGCGCGTCCTCCGGACGGTAGCAGTCCTCCAGCGGCGCGACCGATCCGCCGATCCACACGTCGCGCCCCTGCCCCGAGCCCGCGCGGGTGCGCGCCTCGGCCGCGAGACGCACGGCCAGCTCGGTGAGCCGGTCTGCATCCGATTCCGGCCGCCCTGCCTTCCTCATCACGCGCGGCGTGGTACGGAACGTGGCGGTGGCGAGGATGTCGGCGCCGGCCCGCGCGTAATCCTCGTGGATCTGCCGCACGGTGTCGGGCGCGTCGAGGAGGGCCTGCGCGCTCCAGAGCGGAAGCGGGATCGCGACGCCGCGGCGCTCCAGCTCGGTGCCGAGCGCGCCGTCCAGCAGTATCAGCTCGCCGCGAACCAAGCGCTGGTGGATGGGATGAAGTGCCATGTGCTCTCTTTCGGGCGGAGTCCCGGGCGGGCGCCCGGCCGGCTAGCCTCCCGCGAGCGCCTCGTCGGGGGGATTCAGGCCGTGGAATTGCATCAGCTCCTGGATCACGGACCGGCGGCGCTTCAGGATCGACGTCATGGAAGTGTATCCGTAACGGAGGACCGCCTCACGCTCCTGGACGCTCATCATATTATGGAGGAACAGGATCACCTCGCTGCACGAGGGCTCGATCCGGTACATCTTCACTTCGGGAAATTCATTCTGGTAGCGGCGGATCTCCCCGTCCAGCCGCACCCGGGTCTCGATGCGCGACGCCTGGTCGTGGATGAACGACATCCCCTTCTCCCGGATCCGCGCGGGCTTCCCGTCGCGGCGCGGAATGCAGACCGCTTCCTGGTCGTTCGAGATGTTCACGAGCGGATTGATGATCAGGATGGTGGATGCCCCCGCCTTGAGCGCGAGATCCAGATGGGCCACCTTCCCCGTCGAGCCGTCGATGTAGTCGCGCCCCTCCACCTGAAACGGCCGAAAGAAGAGCGGGATCGCCGACGAGGCCGCGACCGCGTGCGAGAGCGGCACCGTTTCCGATTCCGAGGCGCCGAACACGCGCCTCGTCCCCAGATCCAGATCGGTCGCGGGGATGTAGAGCTCCCTCTCGATGTCTGCGAACGAGTCGGTCTTGCCGTTCGCCTCCAGGATCTTGGAGAAGAACCTCTGGTAGTTGTCCAGGGCGAAGACCCCCGCCGGGAGCCGCGCCTCCACGTAGTGCATGAATTCGAACGGCGTCGGCGGGGTCTTGGTCCTGAGGCAGTTCACGAAGTAGCCGGGCACGGAGCCGCCCACGTTGAGCGCGGAGAGCAGAATGGCCCAGCGGTTCACGTCGTACATGTCGCCGCGGGTGAACTGGAGCGCCGGGTCGGAGTTGGTGAGGAGCGCCCAGTAGATGCGCCGCACCGGGATCCCCTTGGCCAGGAGGCCCGCGACCGAGGCGCCCGCGCTCACGCCGATGTAGATGTCAAAACCGGTGGAGGAGAAATCGAAGCCGAGGAAGTCGTCCAGCGCCGCGAGGCAGCCGATCTCGTAGTAGGCGCCGGTGAGGCCGCCGCCGGAAAGGCTAAGGGCCACGCGCTTCCGCCGCGCCGAAGCGCCGCCGTCCTTCCCGATCCGCCGCCAGGCGGCGGGGGCGTCGTCCGTGTCGCCGAAAGAATCCGAGTAGGGGTCGGTCATCGTTCCCTCCCAGGATACCGGAAGAGCGCGTTGATCAGGCGGTCGGAAATGCCGGGGAGAGCCAGATTGAGCCAGGCGAGTCCCCGGTTCCAGAAGGGCACGTAGATGTCCGCGGGATTTCGGCGGAGGGCGCTCACGATCGCCGCGGCCACCTGCTCGGGTTTGAGCACGACCCCCGCGGGGCCCAGGCCCAGCGCTCGCGAGCGGCCGGCGCGCTCGAGGAACGGCGTCTCGACGGCCG
>JANLXD010000040.1:0-1581 GCA_031364935.1 Candidatus Eiseniibacteriota bacterium | reverse complement strand
AACCGGCACCGGCGCGACGAAAACACCCGGTTCTACCGCGTGCGCGAGCGCGCGGTCGTGGACACGCGGCGCCCCGTGCTGGCGCAGGGAGACGGAGAGATCATCGGGCCCACGCCGGTCTCCGTCCGCATCGTTCCTTCGGCGTTGCGCGTGCTGGTGGCCCGCGCGGTGGAAGGGACCCTCCCCGCGGAAGCGTCCTCCGCCGCGACCGACGCCCTCGCCGCATCCGACCCGCCCGCTCCGGGCGCCCCGGCGGCCGCTACGTCATCTCCGGCCCAGGCGCTCCCGGCGACCCCGCCCCGCGGCGTGGTGCGCTCGATCCCGGAGGAGGCGATCCGCATGCTCGCGCGGCGGTCGCGGACGTGGGCGCTCCAGGGCCCGCTTCGCCACCCGCTCGCCGCACTCGAGGCTTACGACGCCGCGATCTTCCTCAAGGTGAACTCGATGTCGCCCGGGCGCTGGGTGGATGGCGCGCTCGCGGCGCTCTCGCGGTTCATCCACTACGGCGAAGGGTGGGCGGCGGTCGTGCTGGTGATCGTCCTGGTGGACCTGAGGCGGGGACTTCACGTCGCCGGGGAGACCTTGCCCGCGCTCTGGGCGACGATGCTCACCGTGAACCTGGTCCTAAAGCACTATTTCCGCCGGCGCCGACCGTTCATCGCCTTCGTAAAGGCGCGAGTCATCGGTCCGCGGCCGAAGGACTTCTCGTTTCCGTCGGGGCACGCGGCGGCCGGCTTCGCCGGAGCCGCCCTCCTCAGCCTGCACCTCCCCGCATGGGCGCCGCTCTTCTATCTGTTCGCCGTCACCGTGAGCTTCTCGCGCATCTATCTCGGCGTGCACTACCCGAGCGACGTCGTGTTCGGGGGAGCCGCCGGGGCTCTCCTCGCCCTGGGCTACCACGCGCTCATGCGGGTTCTCCTGGGTGGGCTTTGAAAGTGGGGAACCGACATGGCTCGGACCGCTCCCAAGAGGCCGACGTCTTCCTCGCGTGCTCACGCGTTCGATTTCGGCACGGGGCTTGCGACGCGCGATACAAAGCTTCACATGCGGCACCCATGTCGGGAGGAATGCCATGGAAGAGAACCCATCCGGATCGCTGTCGATCCTCGTGGTCGACGACGATCCCGATTCGGCGGACAGCCTGGCTCTGCTCCTGGAACACTGGAACCATCGGGTCTGCGTCGCGTACGACGGGGCCCAGGCGATCGAAGTGTTCCGGCGTCAGCTCCCCTCGGTCGTTCTCCTCGACATCGGCCTCCCCGACATCGACGGCTACGACGTCGCTCGAACTCTCAAACAGGAGAAGCACAAGGCACTCCTGGTCGCGCTCACCGGCTACGGCAACGACGGGGACCGGAGAGCGTCGACGGAAGCGGGATTCGACCGGCACTTCGTGAAGCCCCTCGACATTCGCTCGCTCGAGGAATTGCTCGCGGGCGTGTGAGCTTCACTTCGCCGCCGTCACCCGTGTGCGCGAGTCGAGTTCATTATGGAACTGCAAGTTGGCCTTTATATTGCTCCATTCGATGCGCGAAGGGGTTGGGCTCTTGATCCAATCGTGGAATACGTCCCAACCGCAAG
>JANLXD010000036.1:0-2870 GCA_031364935.1 Candidatus Eiseniibacteriota bacterium | reverse complement strand
CGCACGCTCGAGGACGTCCGCGAGCTCCGCCGGCTCCCGGCGAAGATCGATCTTTCGCTGCGTGATCCGGGCGACGTCCAGCAGGTCGTCGATCAGGCGCGCCATCGTCTGACTCTGGCGCTCGATCGTCGCCCGGGCGTGCCCCTCCATCTCGCGGTCCGCGTTCGGGTCGTTCAGGATCTGGGACGCCGAGCGGAGAGGGGAGAGCGGGCCGCGTAGCTCGTGGGCCAGCATGGCCAGGAACTCGTCCTTGCTCTGGTCGGCCGCGCGGAGATCCTCGACGCGCGTATGGAGCGCGGTTTCCACGTTCCTCCGCGCGGTCGCGTCGTCGATCGCGACGAGGATGAACGCTCCGTCCCCTTCGTGGGGCAGCCGGCGCGCGGTGAGCTGCATGACCCGCCTGCCGATTCCCGGAAAATCGCCATCCACCTCGAAATCGTCGAGTGTGCGGCCGGACCGCACTTCCTGGAGCAGGGCCTCGAGCCCGGGCGCGGTCCACTGCCGCGCTCCGAGCTCCACGAACGACCGGCGCTCGGTCTCCTCCGGAGTAGTCCGGAACATCTCGTAATAGGCCCGGCTCGCCCTCTGGACGATCAGGCTCCCGTCCAGCACGAGAAGCGGCTCACGCACCGCCTGCACGATGCTCTCGGCGTAGTCGCGGGCCCGCTGCAGCGTGTCGACGTCGACGAGCATGAGGACCGCCCCGTCCACCTTGTTTTCCAGGGTTCGATACGGCCGGATTCTCAGCGCGCACCAGCGTCCGTCCGAATCCTGAACGCTGATTTCCTTCGTGGATGAAGAATCGATCACTTCGGCCAGCGCCCGTTCCAGGTCAGGAACCTGGATCTGGAGCTTGACCTCGTGGATCGACCTCCCGATATCGGCGGACGTGACATTCAGGATTCGCCCCGCCCCGGGGCTGAAGCGCCGGATGCCCCGGTCGCGGCCCAGCATCACGATCGGGATCTCGACGCTGGCAATGAGGTTCAGCAGATCGTTGTTGATCAGGCCGATCTCGGAGTTCCGATGCTGCAGCTCGTCGTTCACCGTGTTGAGCTCTTCGCTGGCGGCCTGGATCTCCTCCTTCGACGTCTCCAGCTCTTCGTTGATGGTCTGCAGCTCCTCGTTCGCCGACTGGGCTTCCTCGTTGGCGGACTGCAACTCTTCGTTGGCCGCCTCCTGCGTCTCGATGATCGACTCGAGATGCTCGCGCGTGGTGGAGAGGTCCTGGGCCAATCGGGCCGTCTGGGCCTCCACCGATTCTCGCCCGGTTGCGTCCCGCGAGGCGATGCCGGGATCGCGCAACCAGCGGGGAATCCAGCCGAGGAACCGGCCCGGCGCCCGCTTCGCCGGATCGATCCCAGGGAGTCCCGTCCGAACGGTATCGTCGAAGATGACGAGGTAGTTCTCATCGGTCGGCGCGGCTCCGGGGATCGGGATCACCTCCAGGTTGAGCTCCCGCGGGCCGTCGTCGGCGTCGAACCGGATGCGATTCACGTGGACCGGGGCTTGCTCCTGCTTCGCCTTCTGGATCGCCGTGCGCAGCATGACCTGGAGCCCGGGGCGGACCATCGTGAGCACGCCCAGGCTCGCCTTGCCCGGCGCGGGTGCGAGATAGGGGCCGGTGTCGCCGCGGAACTGCACGATCTCCATCTGGGAGTTGATGAGGACGGCGGGCGGCGCGAATCGTTCGAGAAGCACGCGCTGGATTTCCTCGTGAGTGCCGGCGCTCCCGCGATCCGCCGCGCCAGGCGCCGACGGCGGCCGCCGCTCCGCCGATGGCGCGCCGGGCGCGGTATTCAGCGCGCGGCGCTGGCCCGCCTTCTTCGAATAGATTCGATTGCCCGCGTCCTCCAGCTCGAAGAGATTCCGCGACGAACCGGGCGTTTCCGAATTCCCGAGCAGGAGCAGGCCGGAATCATTGAGCGCGAAGTGCAGCACCGAAACGATCCGCTGCTGCATGTCCGGCTCGAGATAGATGAGCAGGTTACGGCAGCTCGCGATTTCCACCCGGGAGAGCGGCGCGTCGGTCAGGACGTTGTGGCGGGCGAAGACGCACTGGTCGCGGATCGATTTCGAGATGCGATAGCCGCCGTCCACTTCGGTGAAAAACCGACCCAGGCGCTCGGGGGAAACGTCCCGGTCGATGGACTTCGGATAGACCCCGGCCCGCGCCTTCTCGATCCCGACGGCGTTCAGGTCCGTGGCGAAGATCTGGAACGAGCCGCCTGATCCAGCAGTTGCCTGCGCCTCGGATATCGTCATGGCCAGCGAGTACGCTTCCTCGCCGGTGGAGCACCCGAGCACCCAGGCGCGAAGCGGGTCGGCGGGGGAGCCGCGTCGCTCGAGGATCTTCGGAAGGAGTCTGGTTTTCATGGCCTCGAACTGCTCGGCATTCCGGAAAAAGCTCGTCACGTTGATGAGGATGTCCTGATAGAGCGCTTCCGCTTCGGCGGCGTTCTCTTCCAGGTATTTCGCATAGTCCCCGAGCCCGTCAAGCCGGTGCAGGAGCATCCGGCGCGAGATGCGGCGCTGGAGCGTGCTCGCCTTGTACCGCGCAAAATCGACACCCGTATGCTGGCAGACCGTGCGCAGGATCGCGGCGACGGACCCGTTAGCCGTGGGGGGAGCCGGCTTCAAGATCTGGGCGGGAACCACATACGGGTGACGTGCGATGCGGGCGATTTCCTCCGCGATCGCGGCCGGGGCCAGCACGAGGTCCACGCAGCCGGCCGCGACGGCGCTGGTCGGCATACCGTGGAATGGGGCCGAGTCGTCCTGGGCGAACGTGATCCCGCCCTCGGCCTTGATCGCTCCCAGGCCCGCGGTTCCGTCCGAGGCGGTCCCCGAGAGGAGAACGCCGACGGCCC
>JANLXD010000549.1:0-1543 GCA_031364935.1 Candidatus Eiseniibacteriota bacterium | reverse complement strand
CGCGCAACTTCAGCGCGAACTCGGGATCCGGCTCGCGCCGGTATTCGTGAAGCATCCGATCGTCCATCGTCAGGCTCCCTTATCCCAGTCGGCACGCAGGGCCAGCACCGCTCGATGCAGGATGGTCCCGATGTTCGATTCGCTCAAGCCCGTCATGCGGGCGATGTCCCGGTTCGTGAATTCAGCCCCGTATTTCAGGGCCAGGAGCTCGCGCTCCCGTTCCGTTCGCCGCGTCAAGAGCCGCCCCAGACGATCCTCGTCGGAACGGCGCTCGGCGATCTCCTCGGGGTTGGGACCCCCCGGAATCTCGTCTGCTTCCTCGAGCGGCACGGACTCCCTGGCGCTCCGGAAGTGGTCGATCGCCACATTCCGAGCCACGGCGAAGAGCCACGTCCCGAACGCGGCCCGGTCCCGCCGGTAGCGCTCCCGCGCCCGCCACGCCTTTTCTAAAGTGGCCGCCGTCACGTCCTCGGCCTCCGGGCCCGCCCCGACTCGATAACGAAAGAAGTTGTAGACGCGGGGCAACTGCTCCGCGAAGGAGGCCTCCCAATCGGTTGCGCGCGACCTCTGAACCCAGAGCCAGAGGCGCGCGGCCGTCGCGTTACCGTTTGCCATGGCACGTCATGATACGGATGACGGTGGGGAGTATCACAGGGCGATTTGAGCGCACGCACGGACCCTCCAGGTTCGGCATCCTGACCCAGGCGCATGCCGATAGCCCGGGCATTGCGAAGTACTTTATTATGCAAAGTATACCAACATTCGAAGCGGCCGTCAACCGGCCACGGGAGAGGTTGTCTAGCGGACGAGAGAGAGCGAGGACGACAATTCGCGGTGGGCATCGATCTGCGCCTGGAGATCGGCGATCTTCTGCTCGGCGAGACCGATGGCATCGGCGCCAGCGATAAACCGGCGGGGCGGCGGCTTCTCACCTGCGATCATGACCAGCGCCTGTCCGAGCTTCGCCGGACCACCTCCCTGATGCCCGCTCTGTGCGGACCACCACTTCAGCTGCTCTTCCCTGCGGTCGGCGTAGTCCTCGAGCGAGGGCGCGGCATAGGACACCGAATTCTTCGTGAGGAGCTCGGTGCGGATGAACCCGGGGTTGACGATCGTGGTTGTGATGCCGAACGGCGCGACCTCGTGCTGCAGGGACTCCATCCAGCCCTCGAGCCCGAACTTCGAGGCGGCGTAGGCGGAACAGAACTCGAAGCCGAGGAGGCCGGCGCCCGACGAGATCGAGATAATGTGTCCCGACCGCTGCTTGCGCATGACGGGCAAAACGGCGCGAGTGACGTTCATCGGGCCGAGGAGCGTCGTCGCCAGCCGCAGATCGACCTGTTCCGGCGTCAACTCCTCGAAGTAACCCGCTTGGAAATTGCCGGCGTTGTTGACCAGCACGTCGATACGACCGAAGCATTCGACTGCATCCCGCACCGCCGCCCCCGCGTCGGCGGGGCTCGTGACATCCAGCTTGGCGATCAGCAGGCTGTCTGTCCCGCCCTCAACAACCTTTGCGACAGCCTCGGGCTTGCGGCCGGTG
>JANLXD010000480.1:0-4321 GCA_031364935.1 Candidatus Eiseniibacteriota bacterium | reverse complement strand
GGCTCTTCGCGCCGCTCCCGTTTCTCCTTCTCTACCTCATCGGGTTCCTCTACGTCGGCCTGCTCTCCGTGATGCACGCCACGCAGCGCGCCTGACCCTCCCCGGGGCTGCCGGGCGCCACGCTCCCCGCGCGCCGCCGCGAGAGCCACCACGCCACCGCCCACGCGGCCATCCACGCGCCGTACTCCACGGACATGATCCAGCCCGGAACCCGCCAGACGCCGGTCGCGCGATAGGCCGCGAGAGGAACGTAGGCCAGGGCGACGGTCCCGGAGAAGACGAGCAGGCCGGCGTCCGGATGGAGGGGCAGAAGGGCGATGGCCGGGACCAGGTACCAGGGATAGACCGTCGGCGAAAAAAGAAGAAAGGCGACCCAGGTGGCGAGGGCGGCCCCGCTGAGCGACCGGGCGCGCCAGGCGATGGCCAGGGTCGCCAGAGCCAGTCCTCCCGCCAGGATGAGCCGAGGCGCATCTCCCGTTTGAAAGAAGGGCCGGATCAGGGCATAGAGGGGACCGTTGAACTCCCAATGCCGCGCATAGAGGCGCAGCCCCTCCCACAAGCGGGGTCCCCCCGGAAGGAAGGGGACGTACGAAAGGGCCACGACGAGGGCGGCCGCGGCGAGGAGAAACCAGGCTCGGCGCCGGATAAGAGCCGGGACCAGGAGCACCGGGATCCATTTTGTAATGATTGCCGTACCAAAAGCGACCCCGGCGGGTACCCGACGGCCCGTCTCCTGCAAGCAAATTGCGACCAGAAGGAGCGCGGCGGCCGCGAGGTCGACGTGCCCGCTCCCGTAGCACTCGACGATGACGAGCGGGTTCCAGTAGTAGAGCAAAAGTCGCTCCGGTGGGAGCCCGCGACGCCCCAGGAGGGAGATCAGCGCGGCCAGGAGGGCCGTCTCCAGCAGGAAAAGCACGGTTTTCCAGGCAAGTGGTGTGGCGCCGAGCGCCGCGGCCCCCGCGAAGAGAAGCTGCGCGGCGGGCGGGTAGATCGTCGGCACCGTCGGGTGATTCAGGCGATGAAAAAGGTCGTCCTGAAAGCCGGCGAGCGCCGGATCGGCCGGCGCCAGCGCGTAGGGATTGATGCCGTGCGCGACCAGCCTGCCGTCCCAGAGGTAGCGGTAGAGGTCCTCGGACAGGTTGGGCGGAGCCCCCAGAAGCGCGAGGCGCGGCAGGAGCCCTACGGCCACGATCATCACGAGTATGGCGCGGCGGGGGTTTGCCGCTGGAGCCGTTTTCCGAAGGGCGAGCCACGCCGCGACGAGGTAGATCGCGTGCGCGGCGCCCCAGAGGGTAAGCAGAAGCGATGGGCGATATGTCACGAAGAGTGGAGGGTGATCCCGACCCCATGAGTGCGCGGCGAAAGGAAACGCGTCCAGTGACCCAGGACGCCGGCGATTCTAGGAAGACGGCCCCGTCCGGTCAACGCACCCCGGCGGAGCTGGCTTCCTCGAATCCCGAAATGCGCGGACTCTGGGAGTCGGAGGCCGTCGAAGAGCCGCGTCCCCGGGGCGTGACCCAGAACCTGATTGGCGTGAGCCCCAAGATGCAGCGGATCTTCCGGCTGATTGAAAAAGTCGCCCCGACCGAGAGCACGGTGCTGATCACCGGCGAGAGCGGAACGGGAAAGGAGATGGTCGCGACCGCCATCCACCTGCAGAGCCGTCGGGCCCACGGCCCCTTCATCACCGTGAATGCGGCGGCGATCCCCGAGAGCCTCTTCGAGAGCGAGCTTTTCGGCCATGTGCGGGGCTCGTTCACGGGCGCGGTGTCCGACCGGCCGGGGCTCATGAAGCAGGCGGACGGCGGCACCCTCTTCCTCGACGAAGTCGCGGAGATGCCGCTCGCGGTGCAGGCGAAGGTGCTCCGGGCGCTCCAGAGCGGGGAAGTGCGGCCCGTCGGTGGGGGCGAAGCGACGCACGTGGACGCGCGCGTGATCGCCGCGACCAACCGCGATCTCACGCGCGCGCGCGCCGAGGAGAAGCTCCGGGAGGACCTTTACTACCGCCTGAGCGTCTTCACCATCGAGCTGCCGCCGCTCCGAGAGCGCCGCGAGGACATCCCCCTCTTGGCCGGGTATTTCCGCCAGAAGCACGCGCGGCGCCTGGGAAAGCGCGTCGATCGCTTCACCGAGCGCGCCCAGTACCACCTCCTCCGCTATGAATACCCGGGCAACGTGCGGGAGCTGGAGAACGCCATCGAGCGGGCGGTCACGCTCGCGGAACACGGCGAAATCAGCCACCTCGACCTGCCGCCGGCACTCCGCGAGGAGCCGGTGCGGATGCTCTCCGAGGGAGACGCCTTCCCGTACCGCCCGGAGATGTCCCTCACCGAGCTCGAAACCGAGCACATCCGGCGGGCTCTCATCTACCACGCACGAAATACAACGCGCGCCGCAAAGTCGCTAGGCATTTCCCGCTCGACGTTATGGCGCAAAATGAAACAATATATGCTGTAAAGTTTCATTTCGGATCATTAGTTGTACGATAATGAATATATATGGTCTTACCTGCCAGATACGAAAACTCTCATAATCAATTGAACAACTTCTAGTTACGACGAAACGTGTCAATTGGCACACAGTCTGCCTAGGCTCCTCCCCCCAGTGAGTGCCCCGATTCGAGGACGAATACCTGGGCCGCCGATGCCGGGCATGAAGCTGCAAGACATAAAGATCACCGTCGAGGATAATCAGCGTCGATCCACGGCGAGAATATCCAGAAGAGGATCCTACGGGCGATCGCCCGGCCAAAACCGGCCGGGCCCGTCCGCGAAATGTTAGAGGCGGGCTCTCGCGACTCGGCGTCGCGGCGGAGGAAGCATGGCTAAGATCATAGGAATCGACCTCGGCACGACGAACTCGTGTGTGGCGGTCATGGAGGGCGGTGAGCCTGTCGTGATTCCGAACTCCGAGGGAGCCCGGACCACTCCGTCCGTCGTCGCCATCACCAAGACGGGCGAGCGGCTGGTGGGCCAGGTCGCGAAACGCCAGGCGGTCACGAATCCCAAGAACACCGTCTACTCGATCAAGCGCTTCATGGGCCGGAAGTACTCCGAGGTCGTGGAGGAGATCAAGAACGTCCCCTACGACGTGAAGAAAGGCCCCAACGACGAAGTGCTGATCGTTCTGGGAGGCAAGGACTACACGCCGCCCGAGATCTCCGCGATGATATTGATGAAGATGAAGCAGACCGCGGAGGACTACCTGGGCGTGAAGGTGAGCGAGGCCGTGATCACCGTGCCGGCCTACTTCAACGACTCGCAGCGCCAGGCCACCAAGGACGCCGGTCGCATCGCGGGCCTGGACGTCAAGCGCATCATCAACGAGCCGACCGCGGCCGCGCTGGCCTACGGCCTCGACAAGAAAAAGGACGAGGAGATCTCGGTCTACGACCTGGGCGGCGGCACGTTCGACATCTCGATTCTCGACCTGGGCGACGGCGTCGTCGAGGTGAAGTCGACCAACGGCGACACGCACCTGGGCGGCGACGACTTCGACAAGCGAATCATCGATTGGCTGGCGGACGAGTTCAAGAAGCAGGAGGGGATCGACCTTCGCAAGGATCCGATGGCGCTCCAGCGGCTCAAGGAGGGCGCGGAGAAGGCAAAGATCGAGCTCTCCACCGTCATGCAGACCGATGTGAATCTTCCGTTCATCACGGCGGACGCGAGCGGGCCGAAGCACCTGAACGTCACGCTGACGCGCGCCAAGTTCGAGCAGCTCGTGGACGACCTGATCGAGCGCACCAAACCGCCCTGCAAGCAGGCGCTCGACGACGCCGGGTTCAAGGTGGCTGACATCGACGAGGTGGTCCTGGTGGGTGGCGCGACGCGGACGCCCAAGGTGCAGGAGACGGTGCAGAAGCTCTTCGGGAAGGAGCCCCACAAGGGCGTGAATCCGGACGAGGTCGTCGCCATCGGCGCCGCGATCCAGGGCGGCGTTCTGGCGGGCGACGTGAAGGACGTGCTCCTGCTCGACGTGACGCCGCTGTCCCTGGGCATCGAGACCTTGGGCGGCGTGACCACGAAGCTCATCGAGCGAAACACCACCATCCCCACCAAGAAGGCCGAGGTGTTCTCGACCGCGGCCGACAGCCAGCCGGCGGTGGAGATCCACGTGCTTCAGGGCGAGCGGGAGATGGCCCAGGACAACAAGACGATCGGCCGCTTCCAGCTCACCGGAATTCCTCCGGCTCCGCGCGGCATCCCGCAGATCGAGGTGACGTTCGACATCGACGCGAACGGCATCCTGCACGTCTCGGCGAAGGACAAGGCGACATCGAAGGAGCAGAAGATCCGCATCGAAGCCTCGAGCGGCCTGT
>JANLXD010000473.1:0-2956 GCA_031364935.1 Candidatus Eiseniibacteriota bacterium | reverse complement strand
ACTCGGCGGCCAGCGTGAACGCCACATCCCCGCGCCGGGCCTCGTCCGCCGCTCCGCCCGCGCTCGAGCGAAGCCGCGTCCAGCGCCCCGGTGGGGCGAACCGCGCGCGCTTCATCACGCCGCGCCGCCGGCTGGGCGGCGTGATGAGGCGGCGGAGACCGCTCCACGAATCGCACGTCGTGAGCCCGCGACCGATCAGCTCGGCCAGGCCCATCTCCACGTGGGAGGGGAGGAGCCCCGAGTGGCGCTCAAGGTCCTGCGTGAACGAGGGGCCGCGAGCGGCCAGGACCGAGAGGACCACGTCGGCGTAGGTCGAGACTTCGGGGCCGCGGTCGGCGGTCTCGTCGGGGGGAGCGAGCGACAGCCAGACGTCCAGCTCCTCGCGGGGAAGGAGCGACACGGGCGTCGAGCGGATCGGCGGCCGGCCGCCTCCCCAGAGCCTCCCCCACGCGAGCTCGCCCGAGAGCGTGACCTGGTCCAGCCATTCCTGGCGATAACCCGTCACGCGCGAGGGGAGCACGTCCGCTTCCCACGCCGCGGCCGGAATCTCGAACCCGGCGAGCTGGCGCGCCACCTCGAGCACCCCGCGCGGCCCCTCGAGCCGATACCCCTCGGCCACGTGCTGCCAGCAGGCGAGGAACCGCCAGAATTCCGCCGCGGTCACGGGCTCGATCTCGCGCCGCAGGCGGTCGAGCGTCTCGCGGTGGATGCGGGCGAGGAGCCGACGATCGCACCACGCCTGCCGCCCTTCGAGGCGACAGCGAAGGATGCGCCCCTCCACTTCGAGTGCGAGGAGGTGGGGCATGGCGGACTCCGGAAGCACCGGCACCGACGCGGCGCCGCCCACGACCACCGGCCCGAGCGCCTCGAGGCGCCCGCGCAGCACGGCCACGGGGTCGGTCGACGCCTCCACCGCGCGCCACCTCGGCTCTTCCCCCTCCGGATGCTCCTCGACCACGCGCCGCGCGGCGGCGAGCTCGTCGAGCCACGGCGTCCAGCCCGACGCCTCGGCTTCGGACACGGTGACGTAGCCCATCCAGAGGAGCGACTCGTGGACCTCCTCGGCGCTCTCTGCGTCCGGCCAGGCCTGCTCCCGGACGCGGGTCACCGCGTCCGGATCGAGCGCTCCCAGCGTATCCGCGGTCTCGGGGTCGAGCAGGCGGCGCGAGCTCACGGCTTGGGTCCGGCGCTCTTCGAGCGGAGCATCGTCGAGGAAGGCGTAGGGCGCCGCGTTCAGGATGCCTCGCGCGAAGGCGGATGGCTCGGCGGTCTCCACGGCCACGCGCTCGATCTCTCCCGAGCGGAGTCCGCGCAACAGCTCGAGAAATCCGTCCACGTCCATCGCTTCGGTCAGGCAGTCCTCGATGGTCTGGCGCACCATCGGATGCTCCCACGGAATCGGCAGCTCTCCGGGGGGAAGCGTCTCGGGGCACGCCAGGACTTGGGGGAACGCCTGGACCAGCGCGTCCTCGGCGCGCATGCGGAGGAGCGGCGTGGGCACGCGCTTCCCGCCATTCTGCGTGCGCGAGAGGAGGAGCGACCGCGTCAAGTTCCACCGCCACCGGGTGGCGAACATCGGCTGGTCGAGGAGCGCCTGGACCAGGAGGTCGCGCGCGGTGGCCGGATGGAGGAACTGGAAGACGTCCTCGAGCGGGAAGCCGTGATGCGGCCCCAGCGAGATGACGATCGCCTCTTCGTTGGCCGCCGCTTGAAGCTCGAACCCGAATCCCCGGCAGAAGCGCTTCCGGAGCGCCAGACCCCACGCGCGGTTGATCCGGCCGCCGAACGGAGCGTGGACGACGAGCTGCATGCCGCCCGACTCGTCGAAGAAGCGCTCCAGGACCACGCGGCGCGGCGTGGGGATCGTGCCCAGCGAGCGCTCTCCCTCGTTCAGGTAGTCGGCGAGCTGCGCCGCGGCCGGAGCGGAGATCTTGAGGTCCTGGGTCAGCCACTCGGAATTTCGTCCCTCGAGGCGCACCCGCCCCACCGCGGCCGCCAGCTCGCGCGTGCGGGCCGGGGCCTCGCCCAGCCAGAAGGGAACCGTGGGGGGTGCGCCGTGGGCGTCCGCCACCCGCATGAGGCCCGGCTCCACTTTGAGAACGCGCCAGGAGGCGTTTCCGAGCTGGAAGATGTCGCCGCCGTTCGACTCGACCGCGAAGTCCTCGTCCAAGGTGCCGACGAACGTCCCTTCCGGCTCGACGACCACGCGATACTGGCCGGTGTCGGGGATGGCGCCGCCCGACGTGAGAGCGGTGATTGCCGCGCGCTTCGTGGCGCGAAGCCTCCCGTGCACGCCGTCCCGGTGGAGGAGCGCGCTTCGTCCCTGCGTGTGGAGACCGACGACGTCGTCGAATTCCTCTCGGGTCAGATCGCGGTAGGGCCACGCGCGTCGGAGCGTGTCGAACAGCCGCTCCTCCTCCCATGTCTCGGGGACGCAGGAGGCCACGATCTGCTGCGCGAGGACGTCCAGCGAGCGGCGCGGCATGGGGGTCCGGTCGAGCTCTCCCGAGCGCACGGCATCGAGGAGCGCGGCCGCGGTGACCAGCTCGTCCTGGGTGAGCGGGAAGATCCGCCCCTTGGGCACGCGATCGAGCCCGTGGCCGCTCCGCCCCACGCGTTGGAGGAACACGGCGATGGCGGGGGTCACGCCGATCTGGAGGACCAGGTCCACGTCTCCGATGTCGATCCCCAGCTCGAGCGACGCCGTCGCGACCAGGGCGCGCAGCGATCCCTGCTTCAGCCGCCGCTCCGCCTCCAGGCGCCGCTCGCGCGAGAGGCTCCCGTGGTGGCTCGTCACCTGCTCCTCGCCCAGGGCCTCCGTAAGCCGCGCCGCGATCCGCTCCGCCAGCTTCCGGGTGTTCACAAAGACCAGCGTGGTGCGGTGCGCCCGGATCAGATCCGCCATGCGGGCGGTGATCTCGTCCCACGTCTCGTGCGAGCAGACCGTCTCGAGCGG
>JANLXD010000433.1:0-2840 GCA_031364935.1 Candidatus Eiseniibacteriota bacterium | reverse complement strand
CGTCGGGTTTCCGCGCGCGATCGAGGCGTTTTTCGCGGTGGCTCCGCTGCTCCGTGAAAGCGGCTTCGCGCCGCGGGCCGGGGCGGCCGATCCCGAGCGATGGCGGCGCGAGGGGGAGGAGCTATGCCGGCGCGTGTACGGACGCAATTACGAGAAACTGGTGAGCGTTATGCGCGATCTTTCGCCCGATCTCGCGGAATCGATGATCGTGGAAGGGTACGGAAAGACGCTCTCGCGTCCCGGCCTCGGGCCGGTGGACCGCGAGCTGGCCGTGGTGGCGATCCTGACCGTCACCCGCATGTGGCGGCAGCTCCGCTCGCATGCGATCGGCGCGGTGAACGTCGGCGCGGCGCGGACGGACGTGAAGGATGCGATCGAGCTTTGCGCCCCGTGGTGCCGCGATGCCGGCGTTCGCGAGGCGCTGGATGTGATGGGGCTGACCGGGTGACCGGACTTTGGGAGCGGGGGAGCGAAACCGATGCTTGAAGCGGATTTCGTGAAATCGCACGGGCTGGGGAACGACTACATCGTGGTGGACGCCGACCGGTTTCCGGTCCCGCTCACGCCCGAGCGCGTGCGTCTCCTGTGCCACCGCCACCTCGGCGTCGGGTCGGACGGAGTGCTGGAAGTGAGCGCCGGACACGACCGATTCATGGTGCGCATCTGGAATCCCGACGGATCCCAGGCGGAGCGGAGCGGGAACGGGCTTCGCATCGCCGCCAAGTTCCTCGCCGAGCACGGCTACACGCGCGAGAATCGTTTTTCAATCCAGACCGTGGCCGGCCCCGTCCTGACGGAAGTATTCCACGAGCACGCGCGCGTGCGCGCGGTGCGGCTGGAAATGGGGCGCGCCAGGGTGGAGCGCGGCCTGAAGCGTCTGGACGTGGCGGGAGCGTCGCTCGACGTGACCGTGGTCTCGGTGGGGAACCCCCACTGCGTGATCTTCGGTGAGCCGATGACCCGCGAGCGGCTCTTCGAGGTGGGTCCTCTGGTGGAGAATCACGCGCGATTCCCCGACCGCATCAACGTGCAGCTCGCCGAGCCCGAGTCGCGTGACCGGGTGCGCGCGCTGGTCTGGGAGCGGGGCGCCGGCCACACTCTGGCATCCGGCACCAGCGCCTGCGCCGTCGCGTCGGCGTGCCGTGACCGGGGACTGGTCGGCGCCCGCGTCACGGTGTCGATGGAAGGGGGAGAATTGGAGATCGAGGTCGCGGCCGACCTCGATCTCGTGATGACCGGCCCGGTCGAAGAGGTGGCCACCGGCGTTTTGAGCCCCGACCTGATCGCCCGGCTACTGGAGATGCAGTAGGGCGGCCCTGCGAGAGGACCACCCCGGGCGGCGCCCTATTTTTTCCGCGGCCAGATCACCGCGCTCGAGGCGAGGAGCGCCAGCCCCACGAACAGCGGCAAAAGACCCAGCAGCTTATGGCTCTTGTCCGGCTCGATGGACGCGAGAAACACGAAGAGCGCGAGTCCCACGGCCACGAGCACCGCGCCTCCGATCATCAAGCCGTGCGCCCGACGGAGCCGCCCGTTTCCCATCGCGTAATCGCCATAGCCGTCCGGGGTCGCCAGCGGCGGCAGCTTGTCCGGATCCAGCCCCCGCTCGATGGCCGCGATGCGCTCGCGCCGCGCCAGCTCGGCCAGGCGCTGCTGCCCCAGGGTGCTGATGATCCCCATGGTGATTCCCCCGACGATCGCGACAATCGGGATGATGAAGAGAAACCCCATATCGTGACTCATCTGTACGGCTCCTCTCGCGCGGGTTCAGGGCGGCGCGGCACGAGGTGCCCGGCCGGCTTTCGTCTGCACTGGGATAGACCGGCCCGTGGGATCGGCCGGTTTCAAGAATCGGCTGAAACCTGGGAGGGGGACGGCCCGGTCCAATGAACGCGATGGTCCAGCCCGAAGACGAGCAGCGCCTTCTTGCCCGCTGCCGCGAGGGCGATACGAGGGCATTTCAGACATTGATAGAGCGCTACCAGGATCGCGCTTACGGGCTGGCCCTGCGCGTGCTGCACTCGGAGTCCGACGCGGAAGAAGTGGCGCAGGACTCCTTCGTCCGGGCCTGGAAGGCCCTCGCGGATTTCCGCGGCGACGCCGCCTTCGGCACCTGGCTCTACCGGATTGTCTGGCGCCGGGCCCTGGACCGCGCGGCGGTGCTGCGCGCGCGGCAGGTGCGGGAAGCGCCGCTGGAGAGCGCCGTGGATGAAGGGGTGGACGCCGGCGTGGGGTCGGGCGGACGCACGGACGCAGCGAGCTGGAAGCGCCTGACCGAATCCCTCACTCCGCCGCAGCAAGCGGTGATCACGCTGTTCTACGATCAGGACCTCTCGGTGAAGGACGTGGCGCACGCGCTGGACATGCCCGAGGGAACGGTGAAGACCCACCTGAGCCGCGCGAGGACCGCGCTGCGAGCGCTGTATCGCCAGAGTCACGAGACCGGGGAGCACCACAATGCGGTGTGACCAATTCGATCGATGGCTGGACGATGGGATGCCCGCGCGGCATTCCGATGCGGCTCGCGCGCATGCGGCCGGTTGCGCCTGCTGCTCCGGTGCTCTGAGGGCCGCGGAAGCGCTCGAGGCCATGCTCGCGGCCGCGCCGCCCCCGGCACCCGCTGCCATGGCCATGAGGGTGATGGAGCGCGTGGAAAGCGTGGAGCGCGCGCGGGAACGGCTCGCAGCTTCGGAGCGGGCCTGGGGAACGGGGCGGCTGCAGTCCTTGAGCGGATGGGTGTCGGCGCTGGCTCAGGAGCCCGCGGCCGTCGTCGCGATCGCGATCGCGCCCGTTTTCTTGATCTTGGTCATCGCCTGGCCGGAGACCGCCGCGAAACTCGT